>NZ_ANKP01000260.1:0-10292 GCF_000319775.1 Cupriavidus sp. HMR-1 | reverse complement strand
TCGGCGCGTGCCGTCTCGCCGGCGGCATCGAGCCAGCGCACGACCTGGTCCAGCTGCGCGAGCTGCAGCGGTTTGGCGCGCTTTTCCTGGGCGGGGTGCAGCGCCTGGATGCCGCGGAACACCTTGCGCACCACCGGCGCCTTGGTCGGGTCGGGGAAGCCTTGGTCGAGATGCCATTGCGCCAAGGCGGCCAGGCGCTGCCGCAGCGTGTTGACCGATAGCGTCTCGGCATGGTCGGCCAGGTAGCGCGCGATGCTGTCGGCGGTCGCCGGCAGGAAGCCGCCCCAGCCGACCTCGAAGTGCCGCAGCGCCGATTGGTAGCTTTGCCGCGTGTTGTCGCGCGTGGCGGCGCGCAGGTACTGGTCGAGCTTGCTCATCGGGGGCTCCTGACCGAAGGCCGTATTACGGGTCAAAGCGGCCAACGCCGGCCGAATTTTCGCATGATACCGGATAACGCCGCCTTATCCGCTGTGAATTTCCTCCCAAATCGTCATTGCCAGGCACGGCATTTCGTTATGTAATTACGTGGTATGTAATCCATTACGATATTTCGAGGACGCCCGATGGCCCGCACCGGACTCTACAAATCCGAAGTGAAAAAGGCGCGCGACGCGCTCATCGCGCAAGGCAAGCACCCGTCGGTCGACGCCGTGCGCATCGCGCTCGGCAATACCGGCTCGAAGACGACCATCCACAAGTACCTGCGGGAACTCGATACCGAGGACGGCGGCGCCGCCGGGCGCAAGGCGTCGATCAGCGAGGCGCTGCAGGATCTGGTGGAGCGGCTGGCCGCGCAATTGCAGGAGGAAGCCAACGCGGGGATCGATGCCGCGCGCGCCGAGCACGCGGAACAGGAACGCCGGCACACGGAGCATCTGGCCGCCGCGCACCGCGACGCCGAGAAATTGGGCGGGCACGTGCAGCGCGTCGAGACGGCCCTGCAGCAGGAGCGAGACGCGCTGGGCCGCGCCCGCGAGACGCTGCAGCAAGAAACGATCGCGCGCCACACGGCCGAGCAGCAAGTCGCCGACCTCAAGGAGCGCCTGGCCGAGAACGAAGCCCACCGGCGCTCACTCGAGGAAAAACACCAGCACGCGCGCGAAGCCCTCGATCACTACCGCCAGGCGGTCAAGGACCAGCGCGACCAGGACCAGCGTCGGCACGAGCAGCAACTCCAGCAACTGCAGGCCGAATTACGCCAGGTGCAACAGACCCTCGTCGTCAAGCAGGAGGAAGTCACCCGTCTAAACCAGGAGGGCGCGCGCCTAGTGGCCGAGCTGTCCCATACGCGCCAGACCCTTCAGCAGGCACAAGAATTCGGTCGGCGCCAGACGCAAAAGCTCGAAGCGCTGCAGCCGATCGAGCAGCGTAACGGCGTGCTGGCGGCGCAGATTGCCGACAAGGATAGCCACGCCCGGGCGCTACAGGAACAATTGACTGCAGCGTTGGCACAAGCTGGCGACCTGTCGACGCAGATGCGCGAGCTTGAGCTGGCCTTGGCGCAGTCACAGGCCAAATACGAGGCGCAGCAAGGCATCGTGGCCGACCTGCGCACCTATCTCATGGCCTGCGAACGACCGACATAAAGGCCACGTTATTTATGACTTTTGACTTATCCGTCACTTTCAGTTTAATCCAGGACCCCCGACCTTGGCCGCTCAGATCTCAGATGTGCTAACATCGCGCGGCGCATTGATGCACTTTTGATATATTTTGCTTTATTGCGTGGTGCGTTGCTGTAAAGCAATCTGAGCCTCACTCACCACAAATGAATAAGATGAATAAGATAAAGATTGCCGTCGTCATTGGCACGCGACCTGAGGCAATCAAGATGGCGCCTGTAGTCAAGGCCTTAGAGAATTCGGAGCACCTAGCTCCTATCGTAGTCGCCACCGGACAGCATCGCGAAATGCTGGATCAGGTATTTGATATCTTTTCGATCGAACCCGACTTCGATCTGAATGTGATGCGACCCAATCAGACGCTGCCGGCCTTGACGGCACGCCTGATCACGTCCCTGGACGAGTGTATCGGCCAGATTCAGCCGGCCGCCATTCTAGTACAAGGCGACACGACCAGCGTACTGGCGGCCTCCATGGTGGCCTTCTACCATCGCATCCCGATTGGTCACGTTGAAGCCGGCCTGCGCACCGGCGACATGGACAACCCCTTCCCCGAAGAGATGAATCGTGTGCTGGCAGGACGCCTCGCTAGGTGGCATTTCGCGCCGACCGTATCGTCGCGGAATAACCTGCTCATAGAAGGTGTTGCGCCCGACAGCATCTATGTCAGCGGCAACACGGTGATCGATGCCTTGTTCGATGCACGCCGGCACCCAGCCAAAGTCCCATACCAGCGCAGCGACAAGCGGCGGCTGATGCTGGTGACCACGCACCGGCGGGAAAATTTCGGCGCACCGCTTGGCGACATCTGCGCGGCGATTATCCGCCTGCTCGAGGCCAATCCGTATCTGGACATCCTGTTCCCGGTGCATCGGAACCCCAATGTCTCCGCCCCCGTCCGGGAAGCGCTCGGCAACCACCCGCGCGTGACGCTCTGCGAGCCACTCGACTACCTATCCTTCATCGCCGGAATGGAAGCCGCCGACCTGATCCTCAGCGACTCCGGCGGCGTCCAGGAAGAGGCCCCCGCACTGGGTAAGCCGGTTCTGGTCCTGCGCGAGGAAACCGAGCGCCCTGAGGCGGTTTCGTTTGGCGTGGCGGAATTGGTTGGTACCAACCCCGACCGCATCGTTCGCGCGGTACAGAAACTGCTCAGCGACGACTCCGCATATCGCGCCATGGCGCGTGGCTCATCGCCCTACGGCGACGGCAAGGCTGCCGCGCGGATCATCTCGGTCCTAGAAAGTGCATTTCAGAAGATCCCTGAAAGCGAAGTTCTAGCCCCCCTCTGAGGATCATCCCTGTGGAAGCAGTTCCCAAGTCTACGGTCTGCATGGCGAGAGGCAGGTCAAATAAGACGCTGATCTACTTTTCTTCAGTTCCGTATAACAGCTACGCCCAGCGGCCGCACTTTATGGCAAGTGCCTTTGCTGATGCGGACTTCGATTCGATCCTGTGGGTAGACCCATACCCCACCCGCCTGCCAAACTTGTCCGATCTGCACCGGCTACGTGGCCGCACGTCGGGTATGGCTCGCGTCGCTGCCAAGATCGAGCTCATGCGCACTTTTGCGCTGCCGATCGAGCCCTTGCCGCTGGGCAGCTTCCTCAATCATCGCCTTTGTTGGGCGCGGGCACGCCGCAGGCTGCACCAGTTTGCCTCCGATAGCGACCATTGCGTGATCGGCGTAGGCCGTCCCAGCGCACTGGCCGAGTGGGCGCTGGCCAATCTGGCGCACGAACGGTCCTTCATCGACATACTGGACAACTTCCCCGCATTCTATGGCGGGCTTTCGAAGCGGTCGATGCACCGCCGACTGCGCAAGCTGTGTGGTTCGGTCACCGACGTCTTTTGCTCGTCGAGCCACTTGGCTGGAGTGGTTCGGAAAATCCGCGAAGATGCCACAATCGTCCTCAACGGCTATCCAACGGCTCATCTGCCAGAGCCATCCAAGCCGGCAATGCGCAAGTACATCGGTTATGTCGGCACCATCGGCAACTGGTTCGACTGGAAGCTGGTGATAGAATTGGGGCGCGCCCTGCCGCACGCGACCATACGCCTGATCGGGCCGGAATTCATCCCGCGACCCAGCGATCTGCCGCCCAATGTAGAGATGCTCGGCGAGCGCCCCTTCGAGGAAATGGCCCGCTTGGTCAGCGAATTCGCGGTGGGCTTGATCCCGTTCCGCGTCAACGAACTGACCGAGGGCGTAGACCCGATCAAGTTCTACGAGTATCGCAGCCTAGGCGTGCCGATCTGGTCCACCAGGTTCGGCGAAATGCGCTCACGCGGTGCGGATGACGGCGTCTTCTTCATCCGCCAGGGCGATGACTGGGAGGCGCTCTGGAACCAGGCCAATGCTATCCGTTTCGACGAAGCGGATATCTTCAGCTTCAGGAGCGACGTAACCTGGGCCAGGCGCCTGGAACCCATCCTGGACCGAGCCATCAGGCCCCGAGGCGACGCGGTCCTGCATCCGGCTCCTAACAAGTTGATCCGAGCGCCCGATCCGGATATCGCTGCGCAAGGCATGGACAACCTCCTGCCTCAATTTATTTCCAAGCAATGAGCGACCTGAGTTTCAAGAAAGACGGCACGGAGTTCGAGTATCGCACCGATCCAGGGGCGGTGCTGCGCGCCGTGCTCCAGCAGCGCCATCTGTTCACGCAGTTGGTCCGCCGCGATATCGTCGGCCGCTACCGGGGCTCACTGTTCGGTATCGTCTGGGCCTTTCTCAATCCGCTGCTGATGCTGTCGCTGTACACCATCGTGTTCGGCATGTTCCTACGCACTCGCTGGGCCGGGTCGCAGAATAGCTTTGAATTCTCCGTGGTGCTATTCGCCGGTCTGATCCTGTTTAATTTCTTTGCCGAATGCATCAACCGCGCGCCGATGCTGGTAGTTGCCAATGCCAACTATGTCAAAAAAGTGGTGTTTCCGCTCGAGATGCTGGCGTGGGTGGCAGTAGGCACGGCCTTCTTTCATACCGTCATCAGCCTCATTGTGTGGGTGATCTTTTCAACGCTGGTTTATGGCACGGTGCATTGGACCCTAGTCTACCTGCCACTCATTCTTGTCCCACTGATCTTCATGACCATCGGGTTGGTCTGGATCGTCAGCTCGCTGGGTGTCTATCTGCGCGATATCGGCCAAGTGATCGGCGTGGCAACCTCGGTCGTGATGTTTCTTTCGCCGATCTTCTATCCAGTCGACACTCTGCCGGAGAGCTTTCGCGCGCTGCTGCTTATGAACCCGCTTACCTTCCTGATCGAACAGGCACGCCTGGTCATGCTCGGCGGCGGCACGCCCGATATCTCCACCCTCGCCATCTACATGGCCAGCAGCATAGCATTTGCCTGGCTGGCCCTAGCTTGGTTCCAGCATGCGCGGAAAGGCTTCGCCGATGTCCTCTGAACCGCATTCCGCCATGGCGCCCCCCCGCCAAATCGCCATTTCCGCCGCTGGGCTGTCTAAGCGCTATATCGTCTATGCGTCGCCGCTGGAACGCCTCAAGCAGTTGATCGTCCCAAGCAGCAAGGGCCGACAACAGGAATTCTGGGCGCTCAAGGACCTGAACATGACGATACACCGCGGCGAGACCGTGGCGATCATCGGCCAGAACGGTTCAGGCAAATCGACTCTGCTGCAAATCCTTTGCGGCACACTGGGTGGCACCTCAGGCGCAATCGAGGTCAATGGACGCGTCGCAGCCCTACTTGAACTCGGAGCTGGCTTCAATGCCGACTTCACCGGCCGCGAGAACGTGTACCTGAACGGTGCTGTGCTGGGTCTCTCTCGGTCTGAGATCGACTCACGCTTCCACTCCATCGAAGCATTCGCGGAGATCGGCGCTTTCATCGACCAGCCGGTGAAGACTTACTCCAGCGGCATGTATGTGCGGCTTGCCTTCGCGGTGGCCATCCACGTCGATCCGCAAATCCTGATCATTGACGAGGCGCTGGCAGTGGGCGACTCGCGTTTTCAGGCCAAGTGTCTGCGCCGCATCAAGGAGATGCAGGCGAACGGTGTCACCATACTTTTTGTTTCGCACGATGTGGCCGCTGTGCGTACGCTGTGCGAGCGAGCGATCTGGCTGGACCACGGCCGCATCCGCATGAGCGGCGGCGCCTTTGCAGTCACTGCTCAATACAACCAGTTCCTGTTCGAGAATGAAAGCCTCCCCCCGAGACAAGCTGAAGGCAAAATTACCAGTATCGACGAGCCAGGAGAGGTGGCCAAACCGTCCAGTCCGGCTGAGACTCCCGATAGTGCAGCCGGCTCCGTGCCAGACGTAGCCGCAGTCACGCTTGCATCAGTTGACGACGACGCGAAGATGCAGATGGCGATGCATCGACCAATCAACCATTGGGGCAGCCATGTTGGCTCGATCATCGAAGCTGGAATCTTTAATGCTCGTGGCGAGCGGGCCGAGACCCTTTTGGATCGGGAGGAGATCGAGGTGCGAGTGCGCGTGCGCCCGCCTCCCAGCGCCGATCGGTGCACTCTCAGCGTTGCGTTCTCGATGAAAGATCTGTCCGGCACCGACCTGATCGTTTCGACCACCTGGGACCAGCAGAGCATCGACTTCACCCGTGCCGGAGACGAAATGCAAGTGCGCTTCCGCTTCAGGAATCACCTCAATACTGGCAAGTATCTGCTTGCTGTTGCCCTGGAGGATCGCGCCAGCATTTATCCGCAGTATTACGAATACATCGAAGGCGCACACTACTTCGGTTCCATGATCAACAACAAGGTGTATGGGAATTTCCTTGTCGACGTCGAGCAGGACATCGATATGGCGCAAGTGGAAAAAAGAGCAGCAGCATAAGCATGAGCAATAGCGAACCTATCAATAGCCAGGAATACTGGGACGAGCGTTTCAGCTCGGATTGGGAAGAAAACAGCGGCAAGGAGCAGAGCCGCTTCTTCGCGCAGGTTGCGGTAAAGGCAATGCCAGCCTGGCTGGTGCAAAAGGTGCGCTGGGACAAGCTCAGCGTCTGCGACTGGGGTTGCGCGCAAGGCGACGGCACAGAAACGCTAGCGCAACTAGTATTCCCCGACATAACCGGCATAGATTTCTCGCGCAACGCCATCGACATTGCAGCAAAGAACTACCCTTCGGTTCGCTTTTCGCAAGAGAACCTGCTGGATTCCCCTGCGCGGCCGCAGTTCGATGTGCTTTTCTCATCCAATACGCTCGAGCATTTCGCTGACCCCTGGAAAGTCTTCCGAAAAATTTCGGCTTATGCTTCGCAGTTCGTGGTCCTGCTGCTGCCCTATCGCGAGGTCAATCGCCACATCGAACATGAGGTGACCTTCGACGCGCGCAATATTCCGCTGTGCCCTTCCGAAAGCTGGTCGCTGGTGCACTGCGCCGTGGTCGATACCCGCGCCTCCGAACCGTGCTACTGGAACGGCGACCAGGTATTGCTCGTCTACAGTCGCACCAGCGTGCTGGCGGATAGCGGCCTGCCGGTGTCGGACGTATCGATCGATGCGGAGTATCGCGTGAGCATGCACGCCACCTCTGATCTCAGCCTGATCGATGGATGGCAACGTGAAACCGCCGATCTGGCACTCTGCTTGCGTGAATCCTTGCGCGACAGACGGGCCACAGATGCCGTGCGCGAGGAAGCTCTTGCGGCATTGGAAGTCGCGAACGAGCGAATCGTGCGCCAGACCGAAAAAATCGCCTCGCTCGAGGCCACCCAAGAAAAGGATAGACTGGCCGCTGCTGAACTGCAGACGCTGCTCGCTGCCGCAACGGAAAAGCTGCATGCAGCCATCCTGGAGATTGACGAACTGCGCCAGGCAAAAGCCTCACAGCTCGCTACGGCCGCCAAGGCCGAGGCAGAAGCGGCACGCGCCCACGCACTGCTAGTCCAGTTGAAAGGCGCGCAGGCACACGCCGCGCAGTTGGCTGAAGAAAAGCAGGCGCTGGTGACTGCTTCGCATCAGGCCGCTGAGCGTATTCATTTCCTGGAGTACCGTGAGCGGGCGCTGCAGCACGAAGTGCGCACGCTGCTGGCCACCAAGAGTTGGCGTATGACGGCGCCGCTGCGTATGGTGAGGAGCGTTCCCTACTGGTTCGAGCGCCGCATGCAAGACGTGCGCCATGCCTATCGGTATGGCGGGGTCAATCGCGTTGCCGCCCATACTCTGCGCTACGTGGTCCGCCAACTCGGACAGGGCAGTGCCCACAGCACGACTCCAGCAGCATCGGTCGTGCTACCGGCCGCAAGCGTGCCGGCCACCGGTACCGTACAGGCTGTCTTCGTTCCCGCCGCGCGCGAGTTGCCCGATGTCTACGTGTTCAGCATTATCGACTGGCACTTCCGGATCCAACGCCCGCAACATATCGCACGCGAGTTCGCGCGTGCTGGTCACCGCGTCTATTACTTCACCAACCATTTTGAAGACTCAGCCGCGCCGGGCTTCTCCGCGGAGAAGCTCGACGAAACCCTGCCGCTGTACCAGATCAAGCTCAAGGTAGCCGGTGCGCCGGCGATTTATTTCGCAGCGCCAACTTTCTCGGCCACGGAGCAGATCCGGCAGGGCATGCGCCAGTTCCGCGCATGGAGCCGCAGCGAGCGCTCCTACTCGCTGGTCCAGCACAGTTACTGGTATCCCATCGCCAAACAGATGCAGTCGCTTTGCCTGTCCTACGATTGCATGGACCATCACGAGGGCTTCGGCAGCGTACCTCCGGAGCTGCTGGAACTCGAGTCGCGGATGATGGAGCGTGCCGACCTTCTCGTGGCAACCTCCACCTTCCTACAGAACCATGCGGCCAAGCGGAACTCCAGCATCGCGCTGATTCGCAATGCCGGCGAATACACGCACTTCTGCAATCAGCCCGCGCAACTCTACGTTGACGCGCAAGGTCGGAAGATCATCGGCTACTACGGCGCCATCGCCGAGTGGTTCGACACCGATCTGGTCGCGCGGGTCGCTCAAGCATTTCCCGATGTACTGGTATTGCTAGTCGGCGCCGATACGGCCAGCGTGGGCGAGCGCCTAAAGGCGCTGCCCAACGTCGTCATGACCGGCGAAGTACCTTACGCGGAGCTACCCCACTATCTATATGCCTTTGACGTCTGCCTGCTGCCCTTCAAAGTCATTCCGCTGACTCTCGCCACCAACCCTGTCAAAGTCTATGAGTATCTGAGCGCGGGCAAGTCGGTTGTCTCAATCGATTTGCCGGAGATGTCGCAGTTCGCCGGGTTGGTCCGGGTTGCTGATACGCACGACGGCTTCATCCTGCAGCTAGAGCAGGCCCTGGCGGACGGCAAAGAAAGCGATGCCATTATCGCGCAGCGCAAGAAGTTTGCCATCGGCCAGACCTGGGCACACCGGGTTGCGGACTTCAAGCGCGCAATTGAGGCGCTGCCCCGGCCGAAGGTCAGTGTCATTGTGCTGACATACAATAACTTAGCCCTCACCAAGGACTGCCTAGATAGCCTGGAAACCTACAGCGACTATCCGAACCTGGAGATTATCATCGTCGACAACGCTTCGGCTGACGAGTCTCCCACCTACCTTAGCAAATGGGCAGCGTCGCGTTCGCACGTCAAACTAATTCTCAACGATAAAAATCTGGGCTTTGCCGCCGGCAACAATCAAGGCCTAGCCGCCGCCACCGGCGAATACCTGGTCATTCTCAACAACGACACGGTGGTCACGCGCGGCTGGGTGGACCGCATGGTCAATCATTTCCGCAATAATCCGGAGATCGGCATCCTAGGGCCGATCACCAACAACATTGGCAACGAGGCCAAGGTCGATACCCATTACTCAAGCCTGCAGGCGATGCATCAGGAGGCAGCACAGATTATCAGCCAGTACATCGGGCAATGGTTCTCGCTAAACACGGTCGCTTTCTTTTGCGCCATGATTCCACGTAGCACCTATGAGAAGGTCGGCCCGATGTGCGAAGACTATGGCGTGGGCTTCTTCGAAGATGACGACTACTGCCGCCGGGTGCAGGCAGCAGGGTTGACTGTCGCTTGTGCGGAGGACGTGTTCGTTCATCACCACCTTTCTGCTTCCTTCAACAAGTTGGGCGCAGAAGTCAAGCAAGCGCTATTCGAAAAGAACCGAGCAATCTACGAAGCCAAGTGGGGCGCTTGGGTACCCCACGTCTACAAGCAGCGACCCGCCTCCCAGCTGTGAATGGGTAAAAGGACCAAAGGAGCTAGCGCGGCCCGCCGGTAACCGGACGCCATCGGCGCCGTCTCTCATAGCGTTATTGCTTCTGTAAACGCCTGTAACCGCGCCGGCGTCGCCCCGTTTGCCGCCTCACGTGTCGAGGATCACCAGATCCAGCTGCCGTCTGGGCCAGCAAAGTCGGTGACGGAGCCGGTACCGTCCGCGGACGTCTGCACGGAACCCCGATGGTCGGCCAAACTCCCCCACCTGTGGTCACCTCAAACTCCCCCACCTGAAGGGGCGCTGCAAGTGATGTGAGCGCCAGGCAGGACGTTACCTTGTTCCCCTCGAATAAAGCAGAGGGGTTGCCGGAGTGAACGTCTTGAAGCCACATCTACAGACCACCATCGCTACGCTAATTGCCGCTGGCAAGGGTCAGCGAGAGATTGCCCGGATCACCGGCGTCGATCGCAAGACGATTCGGGGGTATCAAGCGCAATTTGCCGCCGCCCAGCAGGCAAA
>NZ_ANKP01000259.1:0-18195 GCF_000319775.1 Cupriavidus sp. HMR-1 | reverse complement strand
GCCCGACGGTCTAAAACTGACCCACAGCCCCCCGGAGGTGGGGCCGCGGGCCCGCCAGTGCACCGACACCGGCGGCGTGGTGCTGGTGCCGGCATTCGCCGGCCTCGGCGCGCCGCACTGGGATCCCTTCGCACGCGGCACGCTGGTCGGCATCACGCGCGGTACCGGCGGGCCGCACATCGCCCGGGCCGCGCTCGAATCCATCGCGCTGCAAAGCGTGGATGTGCTCGACGCCATGCAGAAGGACGCCGGCATCTCGCTGGCCGAACTCCGGGTCGATGGCGGCGCCTCGCGCAGCGACCTGCTGATGCAGATGCAGGCTGACTTGCTCGGGACCGCCGTGGTCCGGCCGCGCGTGACCGAAACCACCGCGCTAGGCGCGGCATACCTCGCCGGGCTGGCAACCGGCTACTGGACCGACCCCGAAGAAATCACGCGGCAGTGGCAGGTGGAGCAACGCTTCGAGCCAAAGCTGTCCGCCGACGAACGCGAGCGGCGCATCGCGCGTTGGCACCGCGCCGTCGACCGCGCCCGCGACTGGGCTCGCGAGTCCGATGACGCCGCACGCTGAACCCAGATTCGAATTTCCCATGCAAACTTCCGTCACTCCGGTCGCCCCTCCCTCCCGCGACACTCTGCTTCAGACGCTCGCGCGCGAGCCACGCTGGGATGTGATCGTCATCGGCGGCGGCGCCACGGGGCTGGGCACCGCGCTCGATGCTGCTTCGCGCGGCTACCGCACGCTGCTGCTCGAAGCCGCCGACTTCGCCAAGGGCACGTCGAGCAAGGCCACCAAGCTCGTGCATGGCGGCGTTCGCTACCTGGCGCAAGGCAACATCAGCCTGGTGCGCGAGGCCCTGCACGAACGCGGCCTGCTCGCGCGCAACGCACCGCACGTGGTCTGGCCGCTCGGCTTCGTCGTGCCGGCCTACCAGATGTTCGACCAGCCGTTCTATGGGATCGGCCTGAAGCTCTATGACATGCTGGCAGGCGGCCTGAACCTTTCCGGCAGCCGCTGGCTCAGCCATCGCGAAACGCTCGAGGCCGCGCCAACCCTGGCCGAGCACGTGGGCGGGCGTCCGCTGCGCGGCGGCAATCTGTATTTTGACGGCCAGTTCGATGACGCGCGGCTGGCGATGGCGTTGATGCGCACGCTGTTCGATGTGGGCGGCACCGCGGTCAACTACGTGCGCGTGAGCGGACTCTCGCAGTCCAACGGCGTCATCACCGGCGTCACGGCGCAAGATGTGATCGGTGGGGAGACGTTCCACCTGCATGCGGATTGCGTGATCAACGCCACCGGCGTGTGGGTCGATGCCGTGCGCCAGATGGAAGACGGCCAGGCCCGGCGGATGGTGGCGCCGAGCCAGGGCGTTCACCTGACGATTCCGCGCAGCTTCCTGCCCGGCGATCGCGCAGTCCTGATTCCGAAAACCGACGATGGCCGCGTGCTGTTCCTGGTGCCCTGGAACGGGCACACGATCGTCGGCACCACCGACACCCCGCGCCAGGATCTGCCACTGGAGCCCCGCGCTGCGAGCGATGACGTCGACTTCATCCTGGAAACGGCCGCGCGCTACCTGGCCCGCGACCCGACCCGCGATGACGTGACCAGCGTCTGGGCGGGCCTGCGGCCGCTGGTGAAGGCCACCGGGGAAGCCTCCACCGCGTCGCTGTCGCGCGAGCATACGATCCTGGTATCCAAAGCCGGACTGATCACGGTCACTGGCGGTAAATGGACCACGTATCGCAAGATGGCCGAGGACGTGATGGAAACCGCGATCCAGCGGCAATTGCTGCGCGCCGCGCCCTGCCGCACGGCCGACCTGCCGCTGCACGGCGCGACCAACATGCCCAATGACCTGCCGCCCTCGGGCACCGGATCGCCCGACCGCTACTACGGCGCCGACCTCCCCCTGGTTCAGGCGATGCCGGGCGCGGACAACGTGCTCGTGCCCGCCTCCGGCCTGACCGAGGCCCACGTCCGCTTTGCCGCGCGCTACGAGCTGGCCCGACGCGTTGAGGACGTGTTGGCGCGGCGCAATCGGGCGCTGTTCCTGGACGCCCGCGCGGCGCTGGACGGCGCGCCCCGGGTGGCGGCGATCCTGGCGGAAGAACTTGCGCACGACTCGGCCTGGCAGGCACGCGAACTCGAGGACTTCGGCAAGCTCGCCAGGGGTTATATGCTCGGCTGATCGACGATACCTGCGTTCATGGTGCTGGACTTGGGCGATAATGCCGGTTAACGCATCAGGGAGAACACCATGGACGATATGGACGAGATTGACGATCTGTCCGATCTGCCGATGCCCCGGTTCATCTGGGGCTTCGCCGTCATCGCCAACAAGGGCGGCGACGTCATGCACGACGAATTCGAGTATCTGACCCACACCCGCAGCCCGCGCTTCACGTGCCGGGTGGTCGAACTCGAGGACATGCCCGCCGACAGTGAGGATTCGGGCATTGACGGGCGCATCGTCCACCACGACGATCCGGACCGCATGTTCTACATCACCGATATCGGCATGGCGCTGGTGAACTTTCAGCTGTTCGACAAGCTGCCCGACAAGGGCAAGCTCAAGAATGTCTGCGACGAAGCGATCGCCAACTGGATGCTGCGTCGCGAATTCCTCGACGACGAGGAAGACGAGGCGTAAGCAGGCCACGCCACAAAGCAAAACAGGCACCCCGCAGGGTGCCTGTTTTGCTTTTGTCCTATCGCTATTGTCGCCGCACCGGCCACTACGCCGGCTCGACCTCGATCAGTCCCGACGCCACGCGCTCGATCTCGCAGTAGATCGGCATCGCTTCCATCGGACCGGTGCAACCCACGCCCGAAGCCTGGCTGGCGCTGGCGCCCGGCGGCAGGAAAACGAACGCCATGCCGGGCTGGAAACCTGGATGGCGGCGCAGACTGTCATTGAGAATATCGAGATACTGCGCGCGCGTGAAAACCTGCTTGGACATGTCCGCATCTCCGGGAAATTTTCTGGCCCGGGCATCCTAGCATGGCATCACGCGCCGCTGTCACCGCATCGCAAGGCGCGACAAATCGGGATCAATCCTCAGCACTCGCCCTTCTTGGCGTGTCCGGGCGGGCAGTGATAGCCGCCACGGCCGCGGTCATGATCATGGCCGTGGCCCTGATCATCGTCATCGCCTCGGCCCGGCCCGCGGTTCCAGCGCTCGGGCTGCAACACCCAGCCGTTGCTGGCGCGAACCCAGCGCGGCTGCTCATAAACATAGCCGGGGCGTTCGCTGACCCAGTGCCCCTTCTTCCATGCATGCTTGTGACCGTGGTCGTCCCAGTCCCAATAGCCGGGCGCCCAGACGTAGCCAACACGCGGAGGCGGCACGACTTCATAGACCGGGGCCGGTGGCGGAACGCCAATGCCGATATTGATACTGACCTGCGCCATGGCGGCTGGCGCCAGCGCCGCTGCCGAGCCAAGCAGAACCGCGCCAGCAAAGGCGCGCGCGAAAAGCTGTCGTTTCATAGGGACCCTCTCTTTGTAATTAGCACCGATAGAAAGAAGTCTATCGGTGCTATCTGGAATGTGATGTAAGAAAGGGTATCCGAAAATTACCACGCGACTCAGGCTGCACTAGCCAGCTGAAACGCTTAGTGGTCCGCAGCCATCGCCTTGAGTTCGGCGTCACCAGCCACGCGGGCGGCGTCGGATGTTGTGAAGGTGTCGTCGGACACGATGGTGCGCCGGATCTGCTGCCCGCCGAAATCCACCAGCGAGATCACCCACACATAGCGCCCTGCCTGCGGCGCGGTCTGCACGAAAGCCTTGAGTTGCGGTCTGGATTCGGTCGTCATGAGACTCCTCCGGTCGAAACAAGCGAGACAAACGCGTCCGGGAACTCTAGCACACGGGATGGATGGCTGCCGCCTCCGTCACCCTCATCCTCTTATATCTAAGACATCTGGCCCGGTGCGGACATAAGCCAGAGTGGCTACAGTTTTCTGTAACGGTGCCGACACTTGACCAGATGTCCGCCGGACACCACTGCCAGCCGCCCCAATTGCCGTACTTGACGCCCAATTTCGCTCACCGACCGCGCTCCGCGCTGACACTGCCACTGGTTCTGCTGCTGGCCACGCCCGGCACATGGCCGGCAGCCGTGGCCGCCTCCACGGTTGCCGCGGCAGCGCCTGCATCAGCCCCGGTATCGGCCCCCGCCGCACCGGCTTCACGCCCCGAAGCCGTGGCCCGCATGGTGATGAGCCTGTTGAGCTATGCGCGCTGGCCCGCCGAGCGCGAAACGCTGCGGCTGTGCGTGGATACGGATGCACGTTACGGTGGCAAGCTGATGGAAGGCGGCTCGCTATCCACGGGCCGGCTGGTCCAGGCACGCCCTGTCGATCCGCTTGCCGACGCACTCGCGTCCGAGTGCGACGCACTCTATATGGGGGCCATGACCGATGCTCGCCGCAAGAAGCTGACGACGGATCTGGTGGGAAAGCCCGTGCTGGTGATCGTCGAGGAAGATTTCGAATGTGAAGTTGGCAGCATGTTTTGCCTGGCATTCCGTGAGAATCAAGTCTCGTTCCGGATCAATCTAGATGCCATCGCGCGCAGCGGGATTCATATCCACCCCGGCGTGCTCCAGCTCGGCCGCCGCAGGACGCCCGCATCATGAACTGGCCCGGCCGCCCCCCCGCCCCCGACGACGCCGTGCCACAGCGCCCGACGCTCTACCGCGCGCTGCGGCGTATCCACCTTGGCGTGGCGCTGATCGCCGTGTTCACGGTCGGCATCTCGCTGACCGCGCTCGGGCTGACCGCGCTGCGCGTCTATGCGGATCACAACCTCCGGCTGGTGGCGCGCTCGATCGCCTATACGGTGGAAGCGCCGGTCGTGTTCGGCGACGCCGCCGCCGCGGCCGATGCGCTTTCCGTGATCGCCGCATCCGAGGACGTGACGCGGGTCATCGTGTACGACCGCGACCACCAACCGATGACCGTGTGGCAGCGCCCCGGCCACGAGCGATTCCCCGCGCTGCGCCGGGTGGCCGGCGACCTGCTGATATCGGGCGCCGTCGAGCAGCCAATCCTCCACGAAGCCCAGCAGGTAGGCAGCGTGCGCGTGGCAGGCGATCCGGTGGCGCTGCTGCACTTCCTGCTGCAGGGCACGCTGGGCCTGGGAGCCTGCCTGCTGTTGACGGCGCTGGTGGCGCACTACATGTCCCGCCGAATGCTCAAGGATGTCGTCGATCCCCTGCGCAACCTGATGCGCGTGGCCCACGCGGTGCGTTCCGAACGCGCGTTTGGACAGCGCATGCCGCCGGCGCGGATCGAGGAACTGAATGCGCTGTCCGAAGACTTCAACGTCCTGCTGGACGAACTCGAGGCCTGGCAGAACCAGCTTCAGCACGAGAACCGTTCGCTGGCGCACCGCGCCAGCCATGACAGCCTGACAGGCTTGCTCAACCGCGCCGCCTTCACTGAAGCGCTCGATCTCGCCGTGCGTACTGCGGCGGCGCGCAACCAATATGCCGCCGTGCTCTATCTCGACAGCGACGACTTCAAGGGAATCAACGACCGCTATGGCCACGCGGCGGGCGATGCCGTGCTCGTCGCCGTCGGTCAGCGCCTGCGCGGCTGCCTGCGCGAAGGCGACAGCGTGGCGCGGCTGGGCGGCGACGAGTTCGCCGTGCTGGTCAACGCCCTCCGCGCGCCCGAGGACGCGGTTCGCATCGCCGAGCACATCCTCAACGCCATGGCCACCCCTGTGTGTCTGGCGGATGGCACCACCATCTTCGCGCCACTCAGCATCGGCCTGGCCGTGTACCCGCTGCATGCCCGCAATGGCACGGCGCTGCTCCATTCCGCCGATGCCGCGATGTACGGGGCCAAGCGCCAGTCCGGCGCCACGTGGCACAGCGCGGAGTCCGCGCCACCGGAGCCACATCTCTAGAGGCCGACCATGAGAGCGCCCAGCAGACCCCGTCGCGCTTTCCTGCTGACCACACTGGCCGGTCTGGGCGCGCTGGCGCTGTCCGGTTGCGCCAGCCCCGCCCACAAGCTGACACCCGCGCAGATTGCCGTGCTCAAGAACCAGGGGTTCATGCTGACCGGCAACGGCTGGGAGCTTGTCATGCCGGACAAGGTGCTGTTCGGCTTCGACGACGACACGGTCTCGGCCGAGCAACAGAACGCCCTCGCCCGGGTCGCACGCACGCTGCGGGATGCCGGCATCGACGCCTTGCGCGTGGACGGCCACACCGACAACGTCGGCACGATCGAGTACAACCAGCAGCTCTCCATGCGCCGTGCCGAGGCTGTGGCGCGCGTGTTGCTCACCTGCGGATTCGCACGCGATCATCTCGATGTGCGCGGATTCGGCAAGACCCGCCCCATCGCCGACAACGGCACGGCGCTGGGTCGCGCGGAGAACCGCCGCGTGGCGATCATTGTCACGGTCGAATAGACCCTGTTCCGAAGAAACACTCTAATTCGGGCGTACCGAGAAAATCAGGCCAGAGCGAAAGCGCCTTTCTCGCCCTTTGCCCATATCCCCAGGCCCGCCCAGCCTTGGTTTGCGGTGGATCGGCCAACGACAGAAGGCCGGACAAACCCTGCCCACGGGCGCAGTAGAACGGTCGTACACTCGCGTGGTGCGCACGTCGATCAGTCGATCAGGTCGATGGGGAGAGACTGGGCAACACCTGGTCGCGCACGTAACACCCGACAAGAACGAGATAGTCAAAAAATAATGCGTACCCAGGCGCTGGAACAGGCGATCGATGCCGTGGTCGCGGTCGACGCACGCAACCAGATCACCCTCTTCAATGCCGCAGCGGAGGCATTGTGGGGTCTGGAACGAACCACCGTGCTAGGCCAGTGCGCGTCCGTCCTGGCGCTCGGCGATCTGCGCGTGGCCAATGACCAGAGCGGTCAGAATCTCGCCATCGCACGCGCAGATGGCACCGTGCGTCATGTGCGGCTGCACATCACCACCTTCGGCACGGACGGCGCCTCCAATCCAGGAGTGCCTGCGAAGCAGTTCGCCGCCTTCCTGCATGACGACGGCAGCACCGGCAATGAGCCCGGCGCCACGTTGAGCCCGCCGGGACTGCGTATGCTCTCGCTGTGCCTCGACCACGCCGAAAACCCGGTCATGATCACCGACGCCCACGGCACGATCTGCCACCTGAACGGTGGCTTCACGCGTCTGCTCGGCTACGCACGGTATCAGGCCGTAGGCCGCCGCTGGCAGGATCTGCTCATGCCGATCAACGCGCGGCCGGAGCAGATCCCTTCGTTGCTGGCGCCATTGGCGGCCGGCCTGCCGCTGCGCAATGAAGCACTGGTGCCCGACAAGAGCGGGCAGCCGCGCTGGCTATCGGTCGCGGTCAGTCCGATTATGGCGTCGACGCATCGTGGCGGACTGGTCAACACGGTCTGGGTCCTGACCGACATCACGGCAACGAAGGTACGCGAATCGATCCAGCACCGCACGCTTGACGCCCTGGCGCGCGACCTGCCGACGGCGCAGATCATGAATGATCTGTGCCGTCGCGTGGAAAGAATGGCGCCGGGCACGAAGGCCGCCGTCATGCGCGTCTCCAACGGCCATTTGCGGCTGGTGGCGATGCCATCGGCCACCCCCGAACTGCTCGCCGCATTCGACAGCCTGCAGATCGGCCTGCAGTCGGGCTCCTGCGGTGCGGCGGCTTTTCTCGGCCACGCCGTGGCCGTCGACGACATCGCTCAGGATCCGCGCTGCGAAACGCTACGCGAAACGGCGCTTGCCGCCGGCATGGCCGCCACCTGGTCCACCCCCGTGCGTGCCGCCGACGGGCGCGTGCTGGGCACCTTCGCGCTGTGCTTCAATGAACCACGCTTGCCAGACGGGTTCCACGAAAACCTCGTGGGAGTTGCCGCCGACCTCTGCGCGCTGGCGCTGGTGCGCGACCAGACCCAGGAGCGCATCCACCGCCTGGCGTACTACGACGCGCTGACCGGCCTGCCGAATCGCCAGTTGCTGCTGTCCCGCGCCGACGATGCCGTGGCGCGTGCCAACGCCCATGGCACCCCGCTCGCCCTGCTGTTCATCAACCTGAACAACTTCAAGCGCGTCAACGACGTGCAGGGTCACGGCGCCGGCGACCGCTTCTTGATCGAAGTGGCATCAAGGCTGCAGTTCGCCACTGCCGAACACGCGCGGGATGCCACCGTCGGCCGGCTGTCGGGGGACGAGTTCGCCGTACTGCTTCCGGGCCACGGACGTGACGAGGCCCTGGCCATCGCCGATGAGCTGCTGCGCGCGCTCGATCCGCCGGTTACCGTCGCGCACGGCCTGAGCCTTTCGCCTTCGGCCAGCATCGGCATCAGCATGTTGACCGAGCAGGCACGCGACCGCGAAACGCTGCTGCATCATGCCGACCTTGCGGTCTGCCAGGCCAGGAAGCGCAGTGGCCCGGACCTCGGCAACCAGATCTGTGTGTATGACACGGTGCTGGCGCGGCGCCTTGGCGATCGGCGCATGCTCGAATCCGAACTGCGCGAAGCCATCGGCAGCGGCCAGTTGCAGATGCGCTACCAGCCTCAGATCCATCTGGCTTCGGGCAACCTTTGGGCGGTGGAAGCGCTGGCGCGCTGGCCGCATCCGCATCGCGGCGACATCGCGCCCACGGTGTTCGTGCCGCTGGCCGAAGAATCCGGATTGATCGTGGCGCTCGGATACTGGGCCGTGCGCGAAGCATGTGCGCAGCAGGCACGCTGGCGACGGCTCGGCGCCGCAGTGCCGGCCATCTCCGTCAACCTCTCGCCGCTATCGATCCGTGACCCAGCGCTGCCGGACGTAGTGACGCAGGCCCTGCGAATGCACGCGCTGCCTGCCGGCGAACTGACCATCGAGATCACGGAAAGCGTGTTCCTCGATCACACCTCCGAGGCGGAGGCCACGATCGCAGCCCTGCGCAAGCTGGGCGTGCGCCTGTCGATCGACGATTTCGGGACGGGGTTTTCGAGCCTGAGCCGGCTCATGCAATTGCCAGTCGACGAGATCAAGCTCGACCGGAGTTTCCTGGTGGATCTGGAGAACAGCGAGGCCACGCGCACCCTGGTGGAGGCCGTGATCCGGATTGGCCGCGCGCGGGATCTGAACGTGGTGGCCGAGGGAGTCACCAGCGCGCTCCAGCGCCAGTTCCTGCTCGACCAGGGCTGTCACGTAGGCCAGGGGTTCCTGTTCGCCCAGCCTCTGCCGGCCGCGTCCATCGAGAGATGGCAACCCCAGCCGTCCTGGCCAGGGTTGATGCACTAGGGATTTCGCCCCCGCTCAGTCGCCGAACGGGTTCGGCACCCTTGTTACGGGATCGTCGACGAGATCGAACTCGTCGCGTACGTCATCGACCACGCTGCGGATCGATGCCTCGTATCCGCGCGCATTGCCGAAATAGTCCATGTCCCAGTTACGACCCCACGCGTCGCGCTCGTGCGGCTCGGGGTCGGGTACCCGGATATGCGCGCCATCGTCGGCAACCTCATCGATCTGATGAATGCGCCGGCTCACCTCTTCCTTGATGGCATGCCGGCTGCGCTCGCGCTTGGCCATGAGCAGCCTCCTTTCGGTGGTTCGTGCGCGCCATCCTAGCACGCGACCATCGCGGGGACATGACGCTTGTCATAGCGCCGACTTGGCTGCCTGATACGCCGCAAACAGGCGCTGGAACACCGGACCGGGCTTGCCCGCGCCGATGGTCTTGCCGTCGATCGTCACCACCGGCAGCAGCTCCTTGCTGGCCGACGACAGCAGGACTTCGTCGGCGGCGAACACCTCGTCGCGCGTGATGCGGCGGGCCTCGAACGGGATATCCATCGCCGTGCACAGCTCTTCCATCAGGCCATAGCGGATACCTTCCAGGATCAGGTTGTCCTTGGGCGGCGCGTAGACGCGGCCATCCTTGACCAACCAGACGTTCGACGACGACGCTTCGGTCAAATTGCCATCGCGAAACTGGATCGCCTCGGTCACGCCTGCCTCGGCGGCCACCTGGGCGGCCAGCACGTTGCCGAGCAACGAGGTCGACTTGATCTGGCAGTTGAGCCAGCGGCGGTCTTCCATCGTCACGCAGGCCACACCCTGTTCCACCGATGCCGCCGGCGGCAGGGCCATCGGGTTGGTCATGATCAGCACGGTCGGCGTGACTTCCTTCGGGAATGCGTGGGCCCGCTTGGCCACGCCGCGCGTCACCTGCATGTAGACCATCTGGTCGCCCAGGCCGTTGGCCTTGACCACACGGTCGATCAGCGCCAGCCATTCGGTCTCCGAATAGGGGTTGGGAATGCCGATGGAGGCAAGGCTGCGCTGCAGGCGCGCCAGATGTTGAGCGCCACGGAACGGCTTGCCGTTGTAGAGCGGAATCACCTCGTAGATGCCGTCACCGAAGATGAACCCGCGATCGAGCACGGGCACGCGGGCTTCGGACAGGGGAAGCAGTTCCCCATTCAGGAAAACGACTGTTTCAGACATGGTCAGTATTTGGGCAAGGAAGATCGTGAAGTGAATTCTTTCACATGGCGCGGACTGCCTTTATGCAATTTCGGCATGTCGTCGCGGCATCGCCCCTCCGTCGATGTGACTTCGGCAAGACGCGCGCCTAAAACTATTTCAACGACAAAGTCGGCCTGTATTGAATATTTTTTAATTCATTGATCTAGCGTGCATTGCCATGCAGCAGACGAAAAACAGCGTGATATATTCGTCACGCGAAACTTCAGTGCGCGACATCGGCATTGCGTTCACGTGCCTTCGCCGTGCCACTCCTACAGGGCGCCCTATATGACGAATTTGGAGTCAGGCCTGCGATGTGGCTGCACGCGGATTGCCGCCATGGCGACGGCCTTCCTGATCTCGACGATTCCCGGCCAGTCGGCCGCCCAGGTCGCGGCCTCTTCACCCGCCGCAGCACCCCCGCCCTCGCCGGGCGCGACAGCGGCTTCTCCGCTCGTCACCCGTACCCAGGTTCTGACACTCGCCCAGATGGGGGCCAACTATCCGATTCCGCTGCGCGGCGTGGACCCGGACCACACACTGAACGTGGGGGTCCGGCTCGACGAAGTGGTCACCGCGGCCCGGCTCAAGCTGGTCTTCACCTATTCGCCAGCGCTCGTCTTCCCGCTCTCGCACCTGAAGATTCGCCTCAACGATGAGGTGGTGGCAACGATTCCGCTGGATCAGGAACACGCCGGGCAACAGGTCACGCGCGAAGTGGATCTGGACCCGCGCTACTTCACGGACTTCAACCGCATCAACGTGCAGATGATCGCGCATTACACGCTCGATCATTGCGAAGACCCGTTCCATTCAAGCCTGTGGGCCGACATCAGTCCTAGCACCACGCTGACGCTGAGCAAGGCCAGCGTGACGCTGCCAGACAACCTGGCGTTGCTGCCCGCGCCGTTCTTCGACCGCCGCGACAACAACCGCGTCACCGTGCCGTTCGTGCTGCCGGCCAATACTGATCCCGCCGTGCTACGCGCCGCTGGCGTCGTAGCTTCGTGGCTCGGCGCACTGGCAAGCTATCGCGAGCTCCGCTTCCCGGTGTCGCGCACCGCGCCCGGCGATGCGCACGCGATCGCACTGGTCATGCCCAACGCCATGCCGGACGGCCTTCATATCGACAAGATCGAAGGCGCCTCGGTGCGCGTCATGCCGAACCCCGCAAACCCCGCGCGCAAGCTGCTGGTGCTGGCCGGGCGCAATCCGGAAGAATTGCAGCTGGCCGCCAATGCGCTGGTACTGGGCAAGGCCGCCATGGCTGGCGCCAGCACCGGCGTGCAGGCCGTGGACCTGGGCAAGCCGCGCCAGCCCTATGACGCGCCAGCGTGGGCCCCGGTGGATCGCCCAGTCCTGTTCAAGGAACTCGTCACCGATCCGCAGCAACTCCAGGTGGCCGGCGCCAGCCCGGATGCCATCCGCGTTAATTTGCGCGTGCCGGCCGACCTGTTCGGCTGGAACGACCGCTCCGTGCCGCTCAGCATCAAGTACCGCTACACCGCGCCTTCGACGTACAACGATTCAGTGCTCAGCGTCGATATCAACGACCAGCTCGTGCGCTCGTATCGCCTCAAGCCGCTGACCACACAGGGCGACGAGAACCTCGTCAGCGTGCCGCTGCTGTCCGGCGGCAGCGTCTCGGCCAGCAGCGATATCCTGATCCCCGCGTTCCGCGTCGGCAGCAATAACCAGATGCAGTTCCGCTTCAGCATGGACTCGCAGAAGACCGGCCTGTGCGCGTCGACGGCGACCAACGTGGCGCGCGCGGCGGTGGACCCGGATTCGTCGATCGACTTCAGCGGCTTCGCGCACTACGCCGCCTTGCCCAACCTGGCGTTCTTCGCCAATAGTGGCTATCCGTTCACGCGCCTGGCCGATCTGGCCGATACCGCCGTGGTGGTGCCCGACGCACCCACCACCATCGACCAGGAAGCCGCACTGACCATGCTCGGCCACATGGGCAAATGGACCGGCCTGCCATCTCTGCGCGTGGCCGTGGCGCCTGCCAAGGCCATTGACACCGTCAAGGACCGGAACCTCGTCATCATCGGTACCGGCAGCGCGGCGCAGATCCTGACCGGCTGGGGCAAGTCGCTGCCCTTGATGATCGAGCGCGGCAAGACCGAGATCACGCTGCGCGACCAACGCTCGCACGCATGGTCGAACTGGCTCAGCGGCACCGACGACGTCGACGTTTCGCCTGCCGGGCGCGCGATCCTGACCGCCGATGGCCCGTTGGCTGCGCTGATCGGCTTCGAATCGCCGTTCAAGGCGCAGCACTGCATCGTCGCGCTGACGGCCACGGCCGACGAGCGTCTGCGCGATGTACTCGACGTGCTCGAGGACCCCGGCAGGGTGGCGCAGATCCGCGGCGACCTGACCGTGATCCACCATCGGGACCTGGAAGGCCTGCGCCTGGGCGAACGGTATTACGTCGGCAGCCTGCCCTGGTATGGCCGCTTGTGGATGCGCCTGTCCGGGCATCCTGCGCTCCTGGCGATCGCGGGCATCATTGCCGGCCTGATCGTGGCGCTGACGCTGTTCTGGGCGCTGAGCCGGCTGGCGGCACGCCGCAACGGAGGCTGACATGCGTCGGGCAATGGCCTGGCTGTTGCGGGCTACCGTCGTATGCACGCTGGCCGGCACGGTGTTGACCAGTGCCGCGGCCACCTGCGCGTGGCCCGACTGGGATGCCTTCCGGCGCAGCACGATCAGCCAGGACGGCCGCGTGATCGACGACAGCACCGACCAGCAGGTGACGGTCTCCGAAGGCCAGTCGTATGCGCTGTTCTTCGCGCTCGTGGCCAACGACCGCGCTACCTTCGACAGGCTGCTGACCTGGACCGAGAACAACCTCGCGCAAGGCGACCTGACGGCCCATCTGCCCGCGTGGATCTGGGGCAAGCGCACCGAGGGCGAGCACGCAGGCACCTGGGGTGTCATCGACGCCAATCCGGCATCGGACGCGGACCTGTGGATTGCCTACTCGCTGCTCGAAGCCGGCCGCCTCTGGAACGAGCGCCGCTTCACGGCGCTTGGAACGCTGGTGGCGCGCCGCGCCCTGCGCGAGGAAACGGCGGTGCTGCCCGGACTCGGCCGCACGTTGCTGCCCGGGCCCACTGGATTCCACACGTCGCCCGATGTCTGGCGCCTGAACCCGAGTTATGTGCCATTGCAGGTCATGCGGCGGCTGGCAGCCATGCCGGGCGAGGACAGCAGTTGGAAAACGCTGGTCGACACCTCGGCCCGGCTGATCCTGAACACGGCCCCGCGCGGCTTTTCGCCTGACTGGGTGGAGTATCACAAGGGGCGAGGCTTCCGGCCCGACACGCAGACACAGGCCGGCGGCTCATACAACGCGATCCGGGTCTATCTCTGGGCCGGCATGATGGCGCCGCGCGATCCGCTGCGCACTTCGGTGCTCCAGGCGTTCCGCCCGATGGCCGATTACGTCCGCAAGCAGGGGTATCCGCCCGAGCGGGTCGATACCCAGTCGGGCACGTTCGGGCCGAACAGCGGCAACGGTGGCTTCTCGGCAGCCATCGCGCCCTACCTTGCCGCCCTGGGACAGACCGATGACGCGCGCGCGCAGGCGCAGCGCGCCCGCGACCTGGCCGCGCAGAAGCCCGCCGGCTACTACAGCCAGGTGCTGGCGCTGTTCGGCCTGGGCCATCTTGACGGACATTTCCGCTTCGAAGCGGACGGCACCCTGGTGCCGGCCTGGAAATCCACATGCCCCGCCACGCGCTAGCTCCCGCGCTGGCGCTGTTGCTGGCCAGTTCCGCCTTGCCGGCCTTCGCGGCCGATCCTGCCCCAGCGGCAGGTGTGTCGCCGCCTGCCACATCCGCGCAGATGGCGCAGTTGCTTGCCGCTGCCAAAATGTGGGAGGCAAAGAACCGCACCGATATGGCGCGCGGCATCCTGGAAAAGGCACTGCTGATCGATCCGAACCAGCCCGAGGCGCTAAAGCTGATGGGCCTGATCGAGATCCGTTCGAACCGCCCCGCCGAAGCCGGCAAGCTGCTGGCCAAGCTGCGCCAGACCGCGCCGGGCAGCGCCGCGACGCTCGAACTCGAGGACGCCTATCGGATCGCCACGCGCGACAAGCGCGAGATGGCCACCATCCGGTTGCTGTCGCGATCGGGCAAGGACGAGGAAGCCGTGAAGCGGCTGCTGTTGCTGTTCCCGCGCGGCGCGCCCAGCGGCGATCTGGCACGTGACTACTACCGCATCCTCTCAGGCACGCCGGATGGCCGCACACGGGCCATCAGCGAACTCCGCAGCCGCACGCGCCAGAACCCCAACGACATGGCACTGCAGCTCGCACTGGGCGATCTGCTGACCGACCGCGCCGGCACCCGCCAGGAAGGCATCGGCATCCTCTATCGCATCACGCAGCGCCCCGATGGCGACCACAAGACCGCGCTCGACATCTGGCGGCGCACGCTTTACCGCGTGAATGATGACCCGGCCTACTACGTCTGGTTCGAGCGCTACCTGAAGGAAGTGCCCGATGATGACGCCGCGCGGCAGACGCTCGCCGATCTCGGCAAGAAGGTAGAGGAGCAGAAGCGTCTGCAGGCCGACCCCGCCTATCAGGCCCGGCAACGCGGGCTGGCACAGCTCGAGCGTGGCCAGCTCAGTGAGGCGGACATCGCCCTCCAGAAGGCGTATCAAAAGCGGCGGAACGATGCCGAAGTGGTGGGCGGGCTCGGACTCGTGCGCCTGCGCGAAGGCCGGCACGACGAGGCACACGAACTATTCGCACGTGCGCAGCAGCTCGACCCGAGCAACAAATGGCGCAGCCTGATGGCCACGGCAACGTTCTGGGGCATGATCTCCAAGGCACGCGACGCGAACAAGCAAGGCAAGCCGGCCGAAGCGGAAGCGCTGGCGCGCAAGGCACTGGCGCAGCAGCCTGGCAACGACAGCGCGGAAGGCATCCTGGCCGACGCGCTGATCGCGCAGAACAAGGATGCGGAAGCCGAGGCGCTGCTGCGCAAGATGCTGGCCCGCCCCAAACCCGACATGGGCGCGCTGCGCTCGCTGGTCGAACTCCTGCAGAAGGAACATCGCGATGCCGAAATCGATCCGCTGATCGCCGGCATCGAGCCGCGCATGAAAGGTTCCGAGCGCGAGATGCGCGCGATGCGTGCCGACCTGCTATCGGTGCAGGCGGAACGGCTGCTGGCACAGCAGAAGCGCAGCCCCGCCATCGCCAACCTGGAGGCTTCGGTTCGGCTGCAGCCCGACGACGCCTGGACACGCTTCACGCTGGCCCGCCTCTATCGCGATCTGGGACTACCCGCGCTAGGCCGCACCGTCATGGACGACGGTCTCAAGGCTGCGCCGACAAGCGAGATGCGCTATGCGACGGCGCTCTACCTGAACAGCGTGGACGACATCGACGCGGCCACTACGGTGCTGGCCGCCGTGCCGGATGCCGAGCGCTCGGAAGGGATGAGGAACCTCGGACATAACCTGGCCGCCCAGCGCTTGCTCCGCGAAGCCCGGCTGCGCGTTGCCGAGGGACACGACGACGAGGCACGTGCCCTGTTGCGTCAGGCCGCGCAGGAGGCCCAGAACGATCCGCACATGCTGGCGTCGATCGGACGCGAATGGATCGCGCTCGGCGAGCCGGAGACCGGTTTGCATCTGGTCAGCGACTGGCTGGCCGCGCACCCGGAGGACCCGCATCTCGACATCCGCCTGCGCTATGGCGAATTGCTGGCGGCGGCCGATCGCGACGAGGCATTGCGCCAGTGGATCGCCGATTCGACCGCCCTGCCCGGCATCACCGACGAACAACGTGCCAGCTTCGCCGACCAGTCACTGCGACTGGCCATCCGCGAGACCGATCGGCGCATCGCCGAAGGCGACTTCAACGGCGCGCACGACACCCTGTACGCCGTGCCAGAAGCACAGCAACGCGACCGTCGCTGGCTGCTGGAGCTCGCGGACCTGCGCGAGGCCCATGGCGACTTCAAGGGCGCAGCCGATGCGGCGCGTCAGGTGTTGGCCACCGATCCGCACGACGCCGGCGCGCAACTGACGCTGGCGCGGCAGTACGAACGCATGGGCCGCACCGACGAGGCGCTCGACATCGTGCGCACGGTGCTGGCCGAAGCGCCCGAGGACGATATCGACACACGCCTCTCGGTGGCGCGGCGCTTCACTGCGCTGCGGCGCGAGGACGAAGCGGATGCCGTCGTCGATGCGCTCGACGCCCGCTTCCCGAACCGCGCCGACATCACCGTGCAGCGTGGCCGCATCGCCCAGTCGCGCGGTGATTACAACGATGCGGCTGAAATCTATCGCACCGCGCTCGGGCTCGAGCAACGCGAAAGCGTGCTGCCGGGCCCCGATGGCACGCCCGCGCAGCGCGCGCTGGCGGGCCTGGAGGCACGTCGCCAGGGTGAAGTGGCAACGGCCGTGTTGCAGTCGAACAAGTCCGGCGACGACGGCATCTCCAAGCTGAACGCCACCGAGATTCCGCTCTATGTGCGGATTCCGAATGGCTATACGGGTCACTACTTTTTCCATGCAGATACCGTGCTGCTCGATGCGGGTACGCTGCAGGCCAGCCGATCGGTCAGCGACCTGCCCTTCGGCAAGATCCCAGCGCTCGGCAACGCCGGGCTCGGGCCGATCGGCCAGACCGACAAGGGTGTGGCCCTGGCCGCCGGCTACGAATACGATGGCGCATACAACAGCTGGCGCGCCGATATCGGCACCACGCCGCTTGGCTTCACCGAGCAGAACGTGGTTGGCGGCTTCCGCTATCGCGCCGACCTCGGCGTTTCGTCGTTCAGCGCGGACATCTCGCGGCGGGCCGTGACAAGTTCGCTGATCTCGTACGCGGGGGCCGTTGATCCGGTCACCGGGGAGCACTGGGGCGGCATCGTGCGCAACGGCGTCCACTTGCGGTACGCGCGCGATGTCGGACGCATTGGCCTGTTTGCCGACGTCGGCGCCGGCCTCTACACTGGTGACAACGTGAAGACCAATCGCGAAATCACCGTGCGCACCGGCTTCGACGTGCCCGTCTACATGGCGCGGGACCAGAGGGTCTCCAGCGGTCTGGTGCTCAACTACTGGCATTACTCCGACAACCAGCGGTTCTATACGTTTGGACATGGCGGCTACTACAGCCCCCAACGCTATGTGTCGTTCGGCATCCCTCTGGACTGGACCGGGCGGTATCACAAGTGGTCGTGGCGCTTCCTTGGCTCGGCAGGGTGGTCATTCACCTACGAGGACGATGCGCCGTACTTCCCGACCCGCCCCGACCTGCAGGCGATGAGCGGCAACGCCATCTACAAGGGCGGTTCGGGCGGTGGCTTCAGCTACACGTTGGGCGCGACGATCGAATACACGCTCGCGCCGCACTGGGTGGTTGGCGCGGCATTCTCGATCGACCGGTCACGCGACTACGCGCCGAACCGTGCCATGGCCTGGCTCCGGTATCTGTTCGACAAGCGGAAAGACCCGGTGCCGTACCCGCCCGCGCCAGTGCGGCCCTACTCGACTTACTGAGCGACTTACTGAGCGACTTACTGAGCTATCGGGTTCTGTCATGAACGACGTCGAACACTCTGCCCCCCGCCCCTCCCGCAAGCCGCTGCTGGCGCGGCTGCAGGCGCGCACGCTGCTCGCGATCGAAGGGCTGGCGCCGGCGCTC
>NZ_ANKP01000258.1:0-58798 GCF_000319775.1 Cupriavidus sp. HMR-1 | reverse complement strand
TCGCGCCCGAATCGGCGCTCGCCCAGTCGCTGCCCGGCGTGACCAGCCGGCCGGGACCCGGCGGCGGCCAGACCTGGTCGCTGTCGATCCAGACGCTGGTCCTGCTGACATCGCTGTCGTTCCTGCCGGCGGCCATGCTGATGATGACGGGCTTCACCCGCATCATCATCGTGCTGGGCCTGCTGCGCAACGCGCTGGGCACGGCATCGTCGCCGCCCAACCAGGTACTCGTGGGCCTGTCGCTGTTCCTGACGTTCTTCGTCATGTCGCCGGTGTTCGACAAGGTCTACACCGACGCCTACCAGCCGCTCTCCGAAAACAAGATCAGCCTCGAGACCGCCGCCCAGCGCGCCGCCGTGCCGCTGCGCGCGTTCATGCTGCGCCAGACCCGCGAGAAGGACCTGGCGATGTTCGCGCAGATGGCCAAGACGCCCGAGCTGCAGGGCCCCGAGGACGTGCCGTTCACGGTGCTGGTGCCGGCGTTCGTCACCAGCGAACTGAAGACCGCGTTTCAGATCGGCTTCACGATCTTCATCCCGTTCCTCATCATCGACCTCGTCGTGGCCAGCGTGCTGATGGCGATGGGCATGATGATGGTGCCACCCGCCACCATTTCGCTGCCGTTCAAGCTGATGCTGTTCGTGCTGGTCGATGGCTGGCAACTGCTGCTGGGCTCCCTGGCGCAGAGCTTCATGAACTGACCGGAGGCCCGCCATGACACCGGAAATGGTGATGACCATCGCCACGCAGGCGATGAAGATGACGCTGTTGCTGGCCGCGCCGCTGCTGCTGGTGGCGCTGGCGGCGGGTCTGGTGGTGAGCCTGTTCCAGGCCGCGACGCAGATCAACGAAATGACGCTGACCTTCATCCCGAAGCTCATCGCCCTGTTCGCGACGATGGTGCTCGTCGGCCCGTGGATGATCAACACCTTCGTGGACTACATGCGCCAGGTGTTCCAGAGCATCCCCGCCATGGCCCACTGATCTGGCCGCCGTACCTTTTTCCCTTTTCCTTCCCAATAGCCTGCCGTGATCGAGGTCACCACCGCCCAGATGTACGGCTGGATCGCCGCCTTCCTGTGGCCGATGTTCCGGATGCTGGGGCTGATCTCATCCGCGCCGCTGCTCAGCGAATCGACGATTCCCCGGCGTCTCAAGATCCTGCTGGCGGCCGCCCTGTCGGTAGTCATCTCCCCCACGATCGGCAATATCCCCGCTGTACCGGTCTACTCGCTCGATGGCCTGCTGATTGTCCTCAACGAAGTCGGCATCGGCCTGTCGATGGGTTTCGCAATGCGGCTGGTATTCGCCGCGGTGCAGATGGCGGGTGAAGTCATCGGCTTGCAGATGGGTCTGTCGTTCGCGTCGTTCTACGATCGCTCCGCTGGCGGCCAGACCATGGTGCTGTCACGCTTCCTGAACATGGTGGCCATGCTGCTGTTCCTGGCGCTCGACGGGCATCTGATGATGCTGGCCGCGCTGATCGACAGCTTCCAGGGCCTGCCCATCTCCGGCGTGCCGCTCTCCGGGCACGGCTGGGGTGTGCTGGCTCGCGCGGGTTCGATGATCTTCTCCGCCGGTACCCTGCTCTCGCTGCCGATGATCGCGGCGCTGCTGACGATGAACCTGGCCATGGGCATCCTGAACCGTGCCTCGCCGCAGCTTTCGATCTTCGCCGTGGGCTTCCCCGTCACGCTGCTGGGCGGCATGCTGGTCCTGGCGCTGGTGATGCCGCACATGGGCGCCTACGTGCAGCATCTGATCGAAAGCGGCCTGCAGACCGCCGCTACCGTGCTCGACCAGCTAGCGCCCTAGCGATCAGGCAAAGACCTCGGCCGTCGCTCAGGACAGCGCGCCCACCTGCTTCAGCACCGCGCGCGCAATCTCCTGGCGCTTCGGCGCGACGCCCGGGTTCGGCATATCCAGGTTGATCGCGAACACGTACGTATCGTTGCCGCGCGCCACCCAGCCCACCCACCAGCCAACATCAACCTTTCCGGGCACCGTCACCCAGCCGGTCTTGGCGTAGATCGTGTACGCCGGCGTCTTCTCGATCGCCAGGATGTCATCGAGCATGTCGTAGCTCCGCGCCGAGATCATCGGCACCCTGCGCGCCGCCACTTCACGCAGGAAATCCACCTGCTGGTAGGCCGTGATCGTCAACTGGTTGTTAAGCCAGAACCAGTCCACCGGACCGTCGACGTTAGCATTCCCGAAACGCGCGGCTCGCAGGTACTTGCGGTACTGCTCAGTGCCGATGCGCCGCGCCAGTGTCTGATAGGCGGGAATGCACGAATTCTTGAGTGCCACACGCATCGAAACCTCGCCGTTGCAGACCGGTGGTAGAAACGGCTTGCCGTTGTGCATGATGATCTTGCCGTCCCAGGGCAGCATGTCGTTGTCGACATCGGCGGCAGCGCCCGTCTCGAGCGCGATCAGCGAATTGAAAACCTTGAACGTCGACGCGGGCGAATAGGCTGTTGCCGCGCGTTCGGGGTTGTACGTCAGCGTGCGTTGCTGCCGCACGTCGTGAATGACCATCGTGCCGTCGACGCCCGCGGCATCAAACAATGATCGGGCGTTGATTGTCGATCCGGTGATGGCATGGGCGGCCAGCGGCAACAGCAGGCAGAGCGCCAGGGTCAGGCGCGCAAGTTTGTCTCGCATATCGACTCGTTATGTGAAGTGATGAGGATTGGTGTTTCGTCATGTCGACGGTTGGCAATCCAGGCCCGGATCGTGTTGCGGAGCATAGTTCGCGATGCATCAGGCGCCAACCGCGCCCGCTGTAACACGCGTAACATGGCGGCCATGCCCGCCCCCGTCATCCGCATCGACCTGTCTCCGCCCTATCGCGTCGCGGGACAATCCGCCCGCCACCAGTCGGTCTGGCTACTGGCGCGCATCTGGCTGGCCGCCACACGAGACCAGGATGACCTGCGCTCGGCCGAGGTACGGGCGCGCTTCGCCGACGCCACTGACGTACGCATGATCGTGTCACGTGCGTTCGCGGATTTCGCGCGCTGGCAGGTGCCCGTGGGCTGGGGTGCGGACAAAGATGTCGATGTCTCCGGCCTGCGCACGGGAGGCCGCAGCAAGGGTCCGTTCTGGATGCCAACGTCAACCGCGCAGCGGCTGCGTTTCATCGTCAACGGCAAGGCACTCGGCGTTGCGGGCGTCGCGCGCTGGCTCGGCAAGTCCGTTTCCGGCGATGCCGCGGCATCGACAACAACGGCGGGCGACGACGACGGATTGCGCTACGTGATGCGCGACATGGACTTCTGGCGCCACCTGACCCAGGCGATGCGAGGCGCGCAGGATGGTTTCGCGGGCACGCTGGAGGCTGGCGTCGCAGAATCGTTTCGCGCGGCGCAGCGTAGTGCGGCCGACGACTTCCAGCACGCGCTGTCGCTGCTCAAGGAAAGCCTCGCATGGCGCCGCAGCGATCGGCTGGACCGCAGTCGCGCGGCATTGCAACGGTTCCAGCGTCTGGTTGCGCGCGGCGGCGTCAACGCCGCGCTGCCGACCTTCGCGGCGATGGTGCACGTGGTGCGCGCCTGGGAACACTACGCGCGCGCCGACCTGTCGTCGGCACTGGCGGAACTCACACGGCTCACCGCGGATGCGGAACTGCGACCCGTGGTGCGCTACAACCCGCGAGTCCGCTTCGAGACGCTGAATCTTGACGCGCTGGTACACAAGAGTCTCGCCCTGCGGCCCGATGCGACCCACACAACCGATACGCCAACTCGACGGGCCGCCGCCTGTCGTGCGCTCGAGTCCTTTTCCAGCGCGTTGCAGGCCGCGTATGAAGCTGACTCCGTCGATGCCGTACAGCACGCGGCGGCAAACATCGGCTGGTCGCTCTGGCTGTTCTGGCGCCAGGGTCTCGTCGATGAGGCTCGCACGCTGTCGGCTAGCGACGTGCAGCGGCAGGCCATGCGCTGGCTTGGACTATCCGAATGGATCTGTGATCGCTTCGGCGTGGGCGGTGGATCGGCCTGGAACACGGTGTTCCTTTTGCGTATCGCGCGTGGCGACATCGCCGACGAGCCGCCCATTTCATTGCGCGCCTTCCGTGCCCGCCGCCCCCTCAGCGTGGCCGAGGCGATCGACGCGCTGCGGCCCTTTCACGCCCCGTTCGCGCCCGCCAAGGGGTTCGTGCGCTGGTCGTCGGTGGCGGCGTTCGCGCTCGAGGAACACGATGCCGGACACGTCCGCTACAACGCGCTGCAGTTCGCCAATCTGCTGCTGGAGTCCGTCTGGTACCTGGCCCATGAACAGGGCGACTCGATGCAGGCGTACTCGACAATGGAACGGCTGGTTGCCCAGATCGCCGTGCTGAGGCCCGGCGAGCGCGGCTTCTTTCACGCCGAAATCCGCGCGTTCCCGCCCGAATTGCGAACCGCCGCCAGCCACGCCGGGCCCCGGCGCCAGCGGGCGGGCATCGCGCCTGCGTGAGCACAGGCCGTCATATTTATTACACACTCGGCCTGTACGGTTGCGCCCCTAACAGGGGAGAAAACCATGCGCACAAAAAAAGCCCTCGGCTGGACAGCCGGGATGGTAGCGCTCGTCGCCGTGGCGGGATTGCACGGTTGCGGGAGCGACGACACCAACACCACCACCAATAGCAGCACCGGCGGCACCACGCCACCTGCGACGACACCGCCCACCACGCCACCTACGGTCACGCCGGCCGACGCGGCCACCGCGAGCGCCAACATCCAGGCCGCGTGGGTCGAGATCGGCGACGGCAACCAGGCCATCGCACGCGCCGTCACCAGCTATGTCGCGCCAGCCGACGCCGGTACCAATGGTGTCTGCCCGATGCTGACCGTCGATGGCAAGGCAACGCGCATGACGCTGCGCGTGGGCCCCGCCACCGTGCCGCTGCGGACCACCGCGAGCGCGCCGGCCGATTCGAAGCCGTCCGAGTTCCCGGTATCGGTGTGCGAAGCCACCGTGGCTTCCACCGCCACCAGCGCGGCCATCGGCACGCAGACACTGCCGCTGCCCAAGGCATTGCCGCAGCGCATCGTGGTGCTGGCCGACACGGGCTGCCGCCTGAAGAAGGCCGACAACGCATGGCAGGCATGCAGCGACACCGACGCCTGGCCGCTCTCCACGGTGGCCACCACGGCAGCGGGCTTCAATCCCGACCTCGTGCTGCACATCGGCGACTACCACTATCGCGAGAACGCCTGCCCGCCGGACATCGCCGGTTGCCAGGGCAGCCCGTGGGGCTATGGCTGGGATACGTGGCAGGCTGACCTGTTCAAGCCCGCCGCGCCGCTGCTGGCCAAGGCGCCGTGGGTGGTGGTGCGCGGCAACCACGAGGAATGCGCGCGTGCCGGCCAGGGCTGGTCACGCTTCCTCGATCCGCGCCCGTTCGACACCACGCGCTCGTGCGACGATCCCGTCAACGACAGCAGCGGCAACTACTCCGACCCTTACGCGGTGTCGCTGGGCGGGGGTTCACAGGTGATCGTGTTCGACTCTGCCAAGGCTGGCAAGGCAGCGTTGCCGACCAACGATCCGCAGTTCATCGCCTACCAGAAGCAGTTCCAGACCGTGGCCACGCTGGCTGCCAAGCCAGGCATGACGACCACGATCTTCACGAACCACCATCCGATCCTCGGCTTCGCGCCGATAGCAGGCGCGAACCCGGCGCCGGGCAACCTGGCGCTGCAGTCGGTGATGTCGAACCTGAATGCGCAGGCGTACTACCCGACTGGCGTTCACGTGGCGCTGCACGGCCACGTGCATGACTTCCAGGCGATCAACTTCGCGTCGGCGCATCCGGCGACGATCGTGACCGGCAACGGCGGCGACAACCTCGACGTCGCGCTGCCCGATCCGTTGCCTGCCGGCAGCGTGCCGGCTCCGGGCACGACGATCGACCGGATCACGCACCATGCCAGCTTCGGCTTCCTGGTGATGGACCGCAAGGCCTCGCCGGCCACCGGGTGGGCCTTCAAGGCCTACGCGAAGGACGGCAAGTTGATGGCCACCTGCAACCAGACCGGCAACACGGTGACGTGCGACAAGACCGGCTTTATCGCACCTTGAACGCACCTTGATCGCATATTGATGACACCTGCAAGACCTGCCGTCGCCGCCCTTGCGCTCTGGGCGGTGACAGGCCACGCCGGCGCGGCGGGCACCGTGCTGCTGCCTGGCGCACCGCCCGCGCAGGTGGTGGCGACCATCGGCAATGGCACGCCCAAGGTGAGCGCGAAGGTCGATGCCACTACCGGCGTCTTCCGGCCAGATCCGGCGCTGGTGGCGCTCGGCAAGCGCGCGTTCTTCGATCCGCGCCTGTCGATGCCGCGCGGGCAGTCGTGCGCAAGCTGCCATGACCCGGCGCGCGCGTTCTCGCCCACGCTGCCAGACGGTGGAAAGCGTGACCCCGGCGTGCCGCAAGGCAGTCGCCCGGGGCACTTCAGCCTGCGTAATCCACCTTCGTTGCTATACGTGCGCTACGTGCCGCGCCGCCATTTCTATCAGGACGACGATGCCCCTGCGGCATCCCCATTCGGTGGCCTGTTCGCCGACGGCCGCGCCGACACGCTTGCCGAGCAGATACGCGGCCCGCTGCTCGATCCGAACGAGATGAACAACGGCAGCCCGGCCCGGCTGCTGCGCAACGTCAACGACACCGATCTGGCGCCGGCAATGGCCGCGCAATTCGGCCCAGCGGTACGCAAGGACCCACAGGCGATGCTCCGCGCCCTGGGCGCAGCGCTGCAGGCGTACATGCAAAGCGACGAGATGGCGCCGTTCACGTCACGCTTCGACGACTACCTGCGCCGCCGCACACCGCTGGCGCCGCAGGAAATGCGCGGACTGGCACTATTCAAGAACCCTGACAAGGGCAACTGCATGAGTTGCCATACGCTGTCTGATACCGCGAGCCGGCCGGAGCGGTCGCTGTTCACGGACTTCGGCTACGACGCGATCGCCGTGCCGCGCAACCGCGCCCTGCCCGCCAACCGCGATCCCAGGCACTTCGACAACGGGCTCTGCGCCACCGCGCGCACGTTGCGCTGGCCCGATCCCGACCAGTGGTGCGGCTACGTGCGCACCCCCGGCCTGCGCAACGTGGCCGTTCGCCAGCGCTTCATGCACAACGGGGTGTTCACGACGCTGCGCGATGCCGTGGCGTTCTACAACACGCGATCGATCGATCCGGGCAAGTGGTATGCCGGCGGCAAGACGTTCGACGATGTGCCCGTTGCCTATCGCGACAACATCAACGTCAACTCGCCGCCGATGAACCGGCGGCCAGACATGCCGGCCGCGCTGACGGAAGGCGAGATCGACGACATCGTCGCCTTCCTGCGCACGCTTACGGACGCGGCTTACGTGAACGCGATGCCTGCCGTCCGCTGACCAACGACGGCGCGGTGCGCGTCATGAAGGCGCCCGCCGCCCGATGGCAGCTTGAAGAACGCCACAGCATCGTCCAGCGACCGGCTCTGCTCCTCAAGCGCCTTCGACGCTTCCGCGGCCTCGTGCACCAGCGAGGCATTCTGCTGCGTGACCTGATCGATCTGCACGATCGCCTGATTCACTTGCTCAATGCCACGGTTCTGCTCGGCGGACGCGGTGGCAATCTCGTCGACGATATTGGTGACGCGAGCCACGGCCTGCGTGACGTCGGTCATGGTCTTGCCCGCTTCGCGGGCCAACGACGAGCCAGCCTGCACCTGGGCAACCGATGCGTCGATCAACTCCTTGATTTCCTTGGCCGCACTCGACGACCGCTGTGCGAGCCCACGCACCTCGCTGGCCACCACGGCAAACCCGCGCCCCTGCTCGCCGGCACGCGCAGCTTCCACCGCGGCGTTGAGCGCCAGGATATTGGTCTGGAATGCAATGCCTTCGATAATGCCGGTGATCTCCGCGATCTTGGTCGAGCTTGCGCTGATGCCTTCCATCGTATCGACCACGCGGCCCACGGTGCTGCTGCCCTGTTGGGCCACCTCGGTGGCGTTGCGGGCCAGTTCGCTGGCTTGTCGGGCATTCTCGGTGTTGTGGCGGACCGTCGCCGCCAGTTCCTCGATGCTCGCCGCGGTCTCCTCCAGCGACGCCGCCTGCTGCTCGGTACGGCTCGACAGGTCCATGTTGCCCTCGGCGATCTGGCCTGTGGCCACCGCGATGCTCGAACTGCCCTCGCGCACGCGCGCCACTGTTTCGCTCAAGCGCTCGTTCATGTCACGCAATGCGCCGAGCAGCCGGCCGGTCTCGTCCGTGGAATTCACCTCGATGCGCATGCCAAGTTCGCCGCGCGCGACGGTGCTGGCCACGCCCACGGCGCGCTCTATCGGCCCGGTGATCGCGCGGGTCAGCAACATGCCGCCGGTCATGGCAAAGGCCACCGCGGCTAGCGACACGATGATCAGCAGATTGCGCTGCGCGACATAGTCGTCCTGCAGCTTCCGGATCATTTCGTCCTGGCGCTCCTTGGTGAAGCTGGCATAGGTGTTGGTCGCCTTGATCAGCTCGGCCAGCAGTGGGCGGCATTCGTTGTTCATTTTCTCGATGGCGGCGTCACGCTTGCCCTCGAGCGCCAGGGCGACGATGGCCGTGGCCACGGGACCGTAACGCGCCTCGATGCGGTCGACCTCGGCCACCAGATTGCGGGCGGTCTCGCTTACGCCCTCGGCCTTGATCATCTCGTTAAGCTTGCCCAGCCGCGCCTTTACGTCGTCGTGCGCCTTGAGCACCGCTTCCTTTTCCAGACTGATATCTGCCGGCGTGGTGACCAGCACGAGATTGCGCGCGGCGATGGCGCGACGATCGACTGACGTGCGCACCTCGGACGCCATCGCGCCACGGGCGTTGAGCCCGTTGATGTAGGCACTGAACCCATCGGTCGCCTGACTCAGCGCACGCAAGGACAGCCCCGAAACCACCAGCACGATGAGTGCCAGCGCGCCAAACCCCGCAAGGAGCCTGGTCTTGATCGACAGATCGCGGATTTTCACAGCTACCCCCAGTTGCCGATTCCTCGGCGATATGGATGTTGTTGCATCACGGTGTGATGCATTAAGCACTGAAAATCCCCGTATCACGCGTTACAGGTGTCGTCCGCGCCATCACGCCAACGCCCTGTATGTATTGTTTGCTGGCTAACGGCTGTCGGCCCCTCGATTTCGCCCTACTCCGGTAGGGAGTGGGGGTGAAAGCGCCTAGGGATTTGCCCTCATGCAACCCGATGCATGAGATCCGTAGTTTTAAATTGCATTTCAGATGCATGTTTCATAGAATCGATTGCGTCAAGCGCACCTTCCCCTCCGATCATGTCAGTCCTGCTGCAAATCTCCCCACCCTCCCGCTCCCAGGCCGGCTATCGCGGATTGCCCGTGCTCGCGCTGGGTTTTCGCCCGTTTTATCTACTGGCTGCCGCATTCGGCGCCCTGGCCGTGGTGGCCTGGGTCGCCATGTACCTTGGCTGGTGGACGCCGGCCAGCCAGCCGTGGGCCGGCACCATGGTCTGGCACGCGCATGAGATGGTGTTTGGTTTCTCGGCCGCGGTAGTGGTCGGCTTTCTGTTCACGGCCGGCAAGAACTGGACCGGACTGCAAACGCCGCAGGGGGCCTGGCTCGGCACATTGGTCGGCGTGTGGCTGCTGGCCCGTGTGCTGATGTGGAGCGGCCCGGCATGGGCGGCCATCACGGTCGATGTGCTGTTCCTGCCACTGTGCAGCCTGAGCTTCTATCGTATCCTCCGGCGCGCCAAGAGCCAGCGTAACTATGGCCTGGCGATCGCACTCGGCGTGATGGGGGCCTTCAACCTCGGCTTCCACGCCGCCGTGCTGAGCGGCCGGATCGACTGGGCACTGCACGCGTCAGAAGCCGCCATCGGGCTCGTCGCCATCTTCGTCACGGTGATCGGTGGCCGCGTGATTCCAATGTTCACCGCCAATGCGATTCCCGGTATCCGCATTCGCCGCTGGGCGTGGGTCGAACGCTGCGTGATCCCGCTGACGCTGCTGGCCGCGCTGGCTAGCGCCGTGGTGGCACCTGCGATCATCCTGGCACCGCTGGCGCTCGCCGCCGCCATCGCGCAGGGCGTCCGCCTGGCCGGATGGGATTCGCTACGCACGATACGCAAGCCGATCGTCAGCATCCTGCACGCCGCCTATGCATTCCTGCCGGTAGGTTTCCTCTTGATCGCCGCAGCTTCGCTGGGCTGGGTGGACCGCTCTACCGCGCTCCATGCGCTGACCGTCGGCGTGATCGGGGGCGCCATCATCGCGATGGTGACACGCACGGCGCTGGGCCATTCCGGCCGCCGCCTGGAAACGGGCCGCATGGAACACCTGGCCTACCTGTGCATGGCGCTGGCCGCCATTGTGCGGGTGGCCGGTCCGATCGCCCTGCCGGCGCTCAAGCCCGAGGCCGTCGCCGCGTCGGGCATCCTGTGGGCGCTGTCCCTCGTGCTCTACCTTGTCAAATACACGCCTTACCTGACGCGCGCACGCATCGACGGCAAGGAGGGTTGAGCGGAGGGCTGGGCGGAGGGCTGGGCGTTATCCGGCACTAAGAAGCCGTTTCAAAATGAAGCGAAGCGGTTCGGGCTAGACACGGGGCCGCAGACAGTACAAGTAGTACGGCAAGGCCCCGCAACGACGCCAGAATCTTTTTGGAAACGGCTTCCACAGTCAAAGGGGGCGATCGACAGTGCTCGATCGCCCCCTTTCTTCCTTCAGCTTCCTGCCGTCGTATCAACCACTTCGACCGCCTTGGTCATCCTAGTCAAAAAGCTCGTTCAGCCAGGACTTCCTGCGTTTATTGCCGTGATGGCCATTTCGACTGCCATAACCGTCATGACCGCCGCGCCCGTGGTCATCACCGTGGTAGGCAGGTGATGCCGGCCGTTCGCGCGGCGCCGAGGCCTGTGACACTGGCGTGGCCATTGCAGAGCGCTCCAGGATCTTGTCCAGCTCGCCACGGTCCAGCCAGACGCCCCGGCATCGCGGACAGTAGTCGATCTCCACACCTTGTCGATCCGCCATGATCAGTACCGAGTCGGGGCAGGTTGGGCATTTCATTTGGAGCTCCTTGCAGTGGGGTGCGCGAATGGCGCGTTGCGGCCCATTCTATGGCGCGCCCCTGCCACCAAGCGCTGCATGACAGCAATGTCATCTCGGTGTCATCCGCCGTTTATGCACGGGTGCCTCGCACCGCACCGGCCTCCTCCCGCCGCGCGGATCAAGGGCGCGTCGCGCTCCCCAGAACTGGCAGCCGGAACGTGAACACCGTGCCACCGCCATCGCGCGGTGCCGCATCGAGCTCGCCGCCGTGGGCGTCGATGATCGACTTGCAGATGGCAAGCCCCATGCCCATGCCGCTCTGCTTGCTGGTGATGAACGGGTCGAACAGCCGCTGGCGCATGGCATCGGGAATGCCGTGGCCGGCGTCCTCGACCCGGATCACGACCTCGGCATTCTCGAGCGCCGAAGCAATCACCAGATCGCGCGCATCCGGCGGCGTCGTCGCCATCGCGTCGATGGCATTGGTGATCAGGTTCAGCATCACCTGCTGCAACTGCACGCGATCTGCCGCCACCAGCGCGCCGCCCGTGGACAAGCTCGTCGAGACCCGCACGCCGTGTCCGGCGATTTCCATGCGCACCATATCGAGCACTTCGCTCAGAACCTCGTCGGGCTGCAGCGGTGTCATTACCGATGGGGTCTGCCTGGCCAGCGCGCGCAAGGCACGAATGATCTCGGCCGCGCGCAGGCCATTCTTGCGAATATGCGCGAGCCCGTCCTGAACCTCGCCGAGATTTGGTGTGGCGCGGTTGAGCCAGCGCAGGCTGGCATCGACCGACGCCACGATCGCCGTCAGCGGCTGGTTCACCTCATGGGCAATGGAGGCCGCCAACGTGCCCATCACCGTCAGATGGGAGGTCCGCGCAAGCTCGGCACGGGCCGAACGCAGGCCCATCTCGGCTGCCAGGCGGCGATCGTTCTCGTCGATCAATTGCTCGTAGAGCCGCGCGGTCTCCAACGCAATCGCCACCTGCGGCGCCAGCACCTCCAGTTCGGCAATCCGCCCGGCACCGAACACGCCCGGCGCCAGGTTATTTTCGAGGTAGTACGCGCCGATCAACGTGCCGCCGCGCACCAGCGGCAGGCACACCAGCGAGCGCAACCGCCGCCCGGACGCGCCGCGCATCCGGATCGACGGCGCATCGGCAGAGGCGTCGGCCAGCGCGAAGGTCTGACGCGTGCGCAGGACGCTGTTGAGGACGGTAAGCGGCAACAGGTCGTCGTTCGGCTCCACGGTACCGAGCGTGGTGGAAACGGCGCCGTCGACGACGCGCGCGGACGCCTCGATCATCGGGCGATCGCCACGCATCAGCAGCAGCAATCCGTACTGCGCACCGGCATGGACCACCACATCGGCCATCAGCGACTCGATCAGCCGATCCATGACGCGCTCGCTGCTCATGGCCTGGGCGGCCCGCATGCCGAGCTCCCAGCCTGCTGCCACCCGCGCCGGCTCGGCTGGCACCTGCTCAGGGCCACCCGCGCCGGCATCACCAAGCTCGGGATACTGGCGGCAGAGCTGGTCCGCCTTGTGGTGGGCGCCCCAGCGGCGATACGCGTCGCGTGCCGAATGCAGATGGTGCAGCCCCGAGTCCGGCAGCCCGTTGGCCAGACACAGCGCACCCGCCAGTTCGCAAGCGAGCGCCTGCTCGTGCACGAACCCCGATGCCGCCGCTACCCGCGCCGATTGCTCGTAACTCGCCAGCGCCCGCATGGCATCGCCTTGCAGACGCAGCATTTCCGCGTCGATCAACAGCAGCTTGTTCCGGAACGTCAGCGGATTCAGCGCGGTCCAGCGCGCAAATCGGTCCCGGTGACCGGCCAGCGCGGCGAGGACTCCGGCACGATCGAGACCCTCGACACTATCGACACCATCGACATCAGCCGGCGCGGCATGTGCCAGCGCCAATGCCAGGTACAAGCGGCAATCGGCCACGCTGATATGCGCCGGCGCCGACCACGCCAGCGCTTCCGCCTGCCGCAGGCTGCCGAGCGCGCGTGCCCATTGGCCACGGTATGCCCACGCCATGCCGTCGTGAAGCCAGACCCAGAAGCGCGTCGAAAAGGAGGTCGCGTCATCGGCCCGCTGCGCGACCGTCGATGCCGGGCCATCGCCACCGAAGCGCAGGCCGCGCAGAAAGAGCCGCTGCGCAGCCAGAATCCGCTCGATATCGGCATAGCGAACCAGCCGTGTCAGCCCCACGCCACGTTCGACCTCTTCATCAACGAGTGCAAGCGGCTCGCCCATCGCCAGCAGGTCCGAGACGATGTGATTGCAGGCATAGCAGGCCATGCCGATATCGCCCGACTCCCGCCCCAATGCCACGGCCTCCTGGGCGAGTCCGAGCGCGAACGCCAGCGGGCGGCTCCAGACGCTGACCTGGTCCACCGCCACCAGCGTGGCGATCTGCTCGGCCTGAAACCCATGCCGCTCCACCAGCGCCATCGCCGCCAGCCCAAAGGCGAGGCCGTCTTCGTACGCGTCATAAAGGCTGGCGATGAAGACGCCGAACCATGAAAGGCCATATGGCGTCTCGGGCGTCGCGCCATGCGCGAGCGACAGCTCCACCATCGTCGCCACATGCAGGAAACTGATCCCGTCGCGCACGAACTGCGAAGAAATCAGCGTCGAGAGCAACCCCATGACCGTGTGCATCCGCGCGTCGGCCGTGACTGGCAGTTCGCCAAGACTATCGATGGACCTTTCGCCAAGCAACGCCATGACCGATTCGTAGGCCTCCCGCATTCGCGCAGGCGACGGGTGTCGTTCGAGAAGCACGTCCACCAGCGCCAGCCCTGAAAGCGCGGCATTGATCGCCCCTTCGTAGTTGGACCGCACGGTCTGCAGCATGGCCAGCAGGCGATACACGGCGGCCTTGTCGACCGCCGGCATCTCGCGCCGTAGCAAGGCGTCGATCTCCCGCGCGGCGCGGTCGAGATCGGCCTGTGCCAGCAGGCACTCGCAGCGCAGCAGATGCGCGTCGCGCGCCAGCGGGTAGTGGGTGTCCCACCAGGTTGCATCCATCAACGTGAACGCCAGATCCACATGGCTGGCTGCGCGCGTCAGCACAGCCGCACGCTTGGCCCGTCTCGCCGAGTCATTGAGCGCCCGCACGAACATCACCCGCTCCGGCTCGGATAGCGCCTGCCCCGCAGTCCGCTCGATCTGGCTCCCGATCTCGAACGCGTGGTCCGCCGCCTGCTCGCCCCAGTGCTCGATCATGACGCGTGCCACGCGTGCATGCGCGGCCGGGCGCGCCTCCGGTTCCACCAATGAATAGGCGGCTTCCAGCACGCGGTCATGCTGGAACGCAAAGCCCTCCGGCACTTCGACGATCATCCCGGCATCGATAAACGGACGCAGCCCGTGCGCCAGTTCATCCGGCCCGACGCCGGCCACGCGGGCCTGCAACGCCGCCTCACCGCGAATGCCCACGCATGCCAGATGCTGTAGCAGCGCCGTGCCCGACTTCGGCAGCCGCGCGAAGCGCCGGAGCATCAGTTCGATCACATTGTCCGAGTAGCGCCGGTGCGCCAGCGCGGCATCGTCCCAGGCCCAGCCGGCTTCGCCACGCGCAAGCACGCCGTCGTCGATCAGCGCCCGCAGTAGTTGCACGCAGAAGAGCGGATTGCCGCCGGTTCTGGCGTGGATTGCGCGGGCCAGTGGTGCCACCTGAGCCACCGGCGCATCGAGCGCGGTGGCCACCAGATCGGCCACGGCCCGCCCGGGCAGCGACTGGACCGCGATGCTCGACACTGGCAATCCACCGCTACGACTGCCCTGCTGCAACCACGCCAGGCGCTGCGCCATCTCGTGGCCGGGCTCGCGATAGGCTGCGATCAGCAGGATATTGGGAGGGCGATGCGCCGCGAATGCCTCGAGCAGGCCAAGCGTTGAGGCGTCGGCCCATTGCAGGTCATCGAGGAACAGCACCAGCGGCTCGCTGGGCGCGGCGAACGCAGCAAACGTGCGCAGTACCGCGCTTTCGATCCGCGCCTGAGCCTGCCGGGCCGGCACTTCCGAAAGCGGCACGGTAGCGCCCAGCACGTATTCGACGACGGGCGCCAGTTCGGCGACCGCGCGCCCCTGCCCGGTCAGCCGATCGAGCCAGCGCAGGCGCACCTGCTGCAACGACGCATCGTCCTGGCCGAGCAACGTCATGGTCAGCGATGTGATGGCCTGCACCACCGGCGCATAGGGAATATCGCGCTGCAACTGATCGCTCTTGCCCGCCGCGAAGCGGGCCCCGGTCTGGTCCGCGTGCCCGCACAGCCATTCGGCCAATGCCGACTTTCCCACACCGGCCGCACCGGCAAGTAGTACCAGTTCCGATACCCCGGTCGCACGGACACGTGCCAACGCGCCATGCAGCACCTCCATCTCCCTGGCGCGGCCGGACAGCCGCCCCTGAAGGCCCGACCCCGTCCCTGGCAACGGCAGCGTGCCCGGCATGTCGAGGCAGAACGGTTCGATACGCCCGCGCTGCAACCACTCGGCACGGACACGTAGCAGGTCCGCCAGCAGCGCCGCCGCCGAGGTATAGCGACTGCCGGCATCCTTGGCCATCAGCTTGATGACGATCTGGCCCAGCACGGCCGGCAAATCGGGCCGACGCGATTGCGGCGGGGGCGGCTCGATGGCCATATGCGCGTGCTGCCATCCGGACGGCGAGTCCGCAACGAACGGCAGTTCGCCGGTCAGTAGCTTGTATAGCGTGACGCCGAGCGCGTAGAGATCGGCGCCGACACTCGGACGCGCCCCATCCTGCCGCATCAGTTCCGGTGCCAGATACGGCAAGACGGAATCGGCCGGATGCCGCAGCGCGGCGCAGGGTTCCTCAACAGCCACGGCATATCCGAACCCCGTGAGCCGCATGCGCCCAGCGTCGTCGAGCAGGAAGCTCTCTGGCCGGATCACGCCTTGCAGCAGGCCGCGCCCGTGCATGGCCGCCACGGCCCTGACCGCGCCGATTGCCAGTTCCAGGCGGGCCGCGATCGGGACGTCTTCACGCGCGCTGGCGTTCACCATGCCGAATTGGGTGGAGGCCTCGGCATCGCTGATCAGCACAAGCCGGTCAGGCGTCCAGATCGTGGCCGCTGGAATCGCCGCCCACGATGGCTCCATGCGCGTGGCAAGCCGCGCCGCGTTCCGCAGGCGCTCGCATACGGCCGTGGCCGTCAGCGGCGCGCTTTGGGCAAACCAGTGGGTCCGCGAGATCGGGTCAAACAGTCGGCAGGACTGGACGTGATCTCCCGTCAGCAGCACGGTCGATTCGACCCGCGCAAGCCAGACGGCGTCGAAGGCCGGCACGGGAGCATGTTCGATGCGGGGGAGGGAGGTCATGCTGGTGGCGATGGGCTGGCTCGTGGGGCGCGAGTGCGTCGTCACGCATTCTAGCCGTGCCCTGCAATACGTGTATTGCGCGTGCTATGCGGCGGCGAACTGGCGTGCCCGCCGCGCGGCATCCCTGTAAAGGCCGAGTTCCTGACCCATCAGCACCAGATCCGCAAAGGAGCGTGCGTTCATCTTGCGCATGGCCTGGCCCCGATGAATCTTGACCGTCACTTCGCTGATGCCGATCTCGCCCGCGATCTGCTTGTTCAGCAGGCCGGACACCGCCATGCCCATGACTTCCGCCTCGCGCGGTGTCAGCGTGGCGAAGCCGCGACGAATCGCGTCGGTCCTGCGCATCCCACGCCGGCGCGACCGGTCCCTATCGAGGGCGGCGGACACGGCTGCAATCAGCGACGTCTCCAGAATCGGCTTGGTCAGGAAATCCACCGCACCCGCCTTCATCGCTGCCGCCGTCATCGCCACATCGCCATACCCCGTCATGAAGATGATCGGCATCCCCATGCCGGACTGGCCGAGCCGCGACTGCAGGTCGAGCCCGCTGGCGCCGCCCAGCCTGACGTCGAGCAGCAGGCAGCAAGGCGTATCGGGAAGCGGATAGGCCATCAGCTCGCCTTCCGATGCGAACAGCGCCACATCCATGTCCAGCGAGCGAAAGAGGCCGCCGAGCGCGTCGAGCACCATGGTGTCGTCGTCCAGCACGAGTACCGTGCCAGGCTCTTGCTCGGCACTTGCGGCGGGTTCCAGGCAGGTAGCAGTCACGGCAAGGTCACAGAAAGTTCATGATTCACGGTCCATGCGCCGGCGCGCCAATGCGGTGCATTTCAGCATAGCGCCCGGATCCGTGCCACCCATACCAATGTCGTAGTTGCCAGCCCGCCGCTGCCTCGCCAACCGATGCCGCCCACCTATACGAAAGGTGTATGGCGTAGGCGCCCCGCGGCACCTACGCTGCGCACTGCCTCTTGCGGATGGGGCGGGTGGAGCTGATGGGCGGAACGGCCGATGCGACGGCACGCGGCCAGCACATCCTCCGCCCGCGCCCCTTCGCCAACCCCGCTACCCAAGGAGCGACCTCATGTCCAACCCCAAGCTCGAAGTCCTGACCCCGCAGAACAGCCAGCTCATCATCATCGACCATCAACCGCAGATGGCCTTCGGCGTGCAGTCGATGGATCGCCAGGCGATGAAGAACAACGTGGTGGGTCTGGCCAAGGCGGCAAAGATCTTCAACATCCCGACCACCATCACCACGGTAGAGAGCGAGTCGTTCTCGGGCTTCACCTATCCGGAAGTGCTGGACGTTTTCCCCAACGCGAAGACGCTCGAGCGCACCTCGATGAACTCGTGGGACGACCAGAAGGTACGTGACGCGCTAAAGGCCAACGGCCGCAACAAGGTCGTGGTGGCCGGCCTCTGGACCGAGGTGTGCAACACCACGTTTGCGTTGTGCGCGATGCTCGAAGGCAACTACGAGATCTACATGGTGGGCGATGCGTCGGGCGGCACCAGCAAGGAAGCGCATGACTACGCGATGCAACGCATGGTGCAGGCCGGCGCGGTGCCCGTGACCTGGCAGCAGGTGTTGCTCGAATGGCAGCGCGACTGGGCCCACCGCGACACGTATGACGCCGTGATGAAGCTGGTCAAGGAACACTCGGGCGCGTACGGGATGGGCGTTGACTACGCCTACACGATGGTCCACAAGGCGGCGCAGCGCACCGCCACGACGCACGAGTCCCTGGCGCCGGTCCCGGCCCGCTGATCCGCGCCGCAGAGGGACATCCAGGCTTTCAGGCATTCACCTACCCTTCTCTCCAGGAACAGACCATGAGCTACATCACCGCTGAAGACGGCACACAGATCTTCTACAAGGACTGGGGCTCCGGCCAGCCGGTCGTGTTCTCGCACGGCTGGCCGCTCAATGCCGACGCATGGGATGCCCAGATGCTGTTCCTGGTGCAGAAGGGCTTTCGTGTGATCGCGCATGACCGCCGTGGTCACGGCCGCTCGGACCAGCCCGCGCAGGGCAACGACATGGACACGTATGCCGACGATCTGGCTGCGCTGCTCGTGGCGCTGGACATCAAGGGCGCCACGCTGGTCGGCCACTCCACTGGCGGCGGCGAAGTGGCGCACTACATTGGCCGGCACGGCACGCAGCGCGTGGCCAAGGCCGTGCTGATCGGCGCGGTGCCGCCGATCATGGCCAAGACCGCGTCCAACCCCAACGGGTTGCCGATCGACGTGTTCGACGGTATCCGCAAGGGCGTGGCCGACAATCGTTCGCAGTTCTACAAGGACCTGGCCGTGCCGTTCTTCGGCTTCAACCGTCCCGGCGCCAAGGTCTCGCAAGGCACCATCGACACGTTCTGGGCGCAGGGCATGGCAGGCGGCATCGTCGGCCAGTACGCCTGCATCCGCGAGTTCTCGGAAGTGGACTACACCGAGGACCTGAAGAAGATCGACGTGCCCACGCTGGTCCTGCACGGTGACGACGACCAGATCGTGCCGATCGACAACGCGGGCCGCCTCTCCGCCAAGCTGGTGAAGAACGCCACGCTCAAGGTGTACCCTGGCGCGTCGCACGGCATGTGCGTGGTCAATGCCGACGCGGTCAATGCGGATCTGCTGGCCTTCCTGAATACTTAGGCCAACGCCACCCAACCCGCTACCCGCGGGCAACTCATCGCCCCGACCGCCGCCATCGTGCGGCGGCCTCTTTGGAGCTATTCACCATGTCATCGACCCCCGACCTCATCCTCGTCAACGGCAAGTTCACCACGCTCGACAAGTCCAACCCGCAAGCAGACGCGGTAGCCATCCAGGACGGGCGCTTCACCAGCGTGGGAACGCGCGACGACATCATGAAACTCGCGGGCGCGCAGACGACGGTGATCGACCTGAACGGCCGGCGAGCCATCCCCGGCCTGATCGACAGCCACATGCACATCATCCGTGGCGGCCTGAACTACAACATGGAACTGCGCTGGGATGGCGTGCGCTCCCTGGCCGATGCGATGCGGATGCTCAAGGACCAGGTGGACCGCACCCCCGCGCCGCAATGGGTGCGCGTGGTAGGCGGCTTCACCGAGCACCAGTTCGCCGAGAAACGGCTGCCGACCATCGACGAACTGAACGCCGTGGCGCCGGACACCCCTGTGTTTATCCTGCACCTGTACGACCGCGCGATCCTGAACGGCGCGGCGCTGCGCACGGTTGGTTATACGAAGGACACCCCCAATCCGCCGGGCGGCGAGATCGTGCGCGATGCCAGCGGCAACCCCACCGGCCTGCTGCTGGCCAAACCCAACGCCACCATCCTCTACGCCACGCTGGCCAAGGGGCCGAAGCTGCCGCTCGAGTACCAGAAAAACTCGACGCGCCATTTCATGCGCGAGGTGAACCGGCTGGGCGTGACGGGCGTGATCGATGCCGGCGGCGGCTTCCAGAATTACCCCGAGGACTACAGCGTCATCGAGGATCTGCACAAGGAAGGCAACCTGACGGTGCGCCTGGCCTACAACCTGTTCACGCAGAAGCCGAAGGCCGAGCTGAACGACTTCACCACGTGGACGTCCACCGTCAAGCCGGGCCAGGGCGATGACCTGTATCGGCACAACGGCGCTGGCGAGATGCTCGTCTACACCGCCGCCGACTTCGAGGACTTTCGCGTCGAGCGGCCCGACATGCCGCCGTCGATGGAGGCCGATCTGGAACCGGTGATCCGTCTGCTGGCCGAGAAGCGCTGGCCGTGGCGCCTGCACGCCACCTACGACGAGACGATCACGCGCGCGCTCGATGTCTACGAGAAGGTGGCACGCGATATTCCGTTCACCGGCCTGAACTGGTTCTTCGATCACGCCGAGACGATCTCCGATCGCAATATCGACCGCATCGCCGCGCTCGGAGGCGGCATCGCAGTGCAGCACCGCATGGCCTACCAGGGCGAGTACTTCGTCGAACGTTATGGCGCGAAAGCCGCCGAGGCCACGCCGCCGATCCGCAAGATGCTCGACAAGGGTGTCAAGGTGGGCGCAGGCACCGATGCGACGCGCGTGGCGTCCTACAACCCGTGGGTGTCGCTGTACTGGCTGACCACGGGCAAGACCGTGGGCGGCATGTCGATGTATCCCCAAGCCAATCTGCTCGATCGCGAAACCGCATTGCGCCTGTGGACCGAGGCCAATACCTGGTTCTCGTCCGAGGAAGGCAAGAAAGGGCAGATCAAGGCCGGCCAGCTCGCCGACCTCGCGGTGCTCTCTGCCGACTATTTCTCCGTGCCCGGCGATGACATCCAGGACATCACGTCCGTGATGACCGTGCTCGGCGGCAAGGTGGTCTACGGCGACAGCGAGTTCGGCAAGCATTCGCCGGAGATTCCGCCCGCGATGCCCGACTGGTCGCCAGCCCGCTACGGCAGCCAGTACCAGCCGCGACCAACCGCCAAGGCGAAGACGCTGGCGATGAACACCGCGTGCGGCTGCGCGTCGTCATGCGGCGTGCACGGCCATGCGCACGCGAAGGCCTGGACATCGAACATGCCGACGTCCGACGAGAGCGGATTCTGGGGCGCGCTCGGCTGTTCGTGCTGGGCGTTCTGAGTCACGTGCCAATCTGAACGGAGACCGGTCATGCCTTCCTCGATGCCTTCGCTGTCATCCGCAGGCGATAGCCCTCACCGGCTGCCGCGCTGGCTGCACTGGGTCGCGTTGTTGCTGCTGTGCGCGGCCTACCTGCAGGGCGGACTGGTCAAGCTGTTCGACTTTCCCAGCGCGATGGCCGAGATGCAGCACTTCGGCCTGTCGCCGGCCGGCCCGCTGGCGGCTGGAACCATCGCGCTGGAACTGGGCGCATCGGCCATGATCCTGAGCGGACGCGGCCGTTGGCTCGGCGCGCTGGCGCTGGCCGCCTTCACGCTGGCGGCGACATTCCTGGCCAATAGCTTCTGGAACGCCCCGCCGGATGCCCGTTTTGGCATGGCCAATGCGTTCTTCGAGCACCTGGGTCTGGTCGGCGGCTTCGTGCTGGTGGCCTGGCATGACCTGCGAGCGTAGAGACGATAGATAGTTCACATGACGCAATCCGCCTCGACGGCAAGCGCTCCCGCATCCACAGGCACCTTCGCACCGCTTGCGCAATCGACCTTCGCGGTCCTGTGGGTGGCGACGATCCTCGGCAATGTCGGCAGCTTCATGCGCGACGTGGCCAGCGCATGGCTGGCCACCGACCTGTCGACCTCGCCGGCTGCGGTGGCCACCATCCAGGCCGCATCGACGCTACCAGTGTTCCTGCTTGCGATTCCCGCCGGCGTGCTGTCCGACATCCTTGACCGCCGCCGCTTCCTGATCGTGATCCAGCTCTGCCTGGCCCTGGTCAGTGGCGCGCTGATGCTGCTGGCATGGCGGCAATCGCTGACGATCGAACTCCTGATCGCGCTGGCGTTCGCCGGCGGCATCGGATCGGCGATGATGGGGCCGACCTGGCAGTCGATCGTGCCGGAACTGGTTCCAGCCAACACGCTGCGGCAGGCCGTGGCGCTCAACTCGCTTGGCGTGAACATCGCGCGCGCAATCGGGCCGGCCACCGGCGGCCTGCTGCTGGCTGCGTTCGGCGCGGCCGCGACTTACGGCGCGGACCTGCTCAGCTACGTGTTCGTGATCGCCGCGTTGATCTGGTGGCATCGACCCCAGCGACCGGTCGATCCGCTACGCGAGCACTTCTTCAGCGCGGCCCGCGCCGGGCTGCGTTTCACGCGGGCGCACAGCAAGCTCCATGTCGTGCTGGCCCGTACCGCCGTGCATTTCGCGTTCGGCAGCAGTGTGTGGGCACTGTTGCCGCTGGTGGCGCGCAAGCTGCTCCATGGCAGCGCGGGGCTCTATGGCGTGATGCTCGGGGCGGTCGGGGTGGGCGCAATTCTTGGCGCGCTGCTCATGCCGCGCCTGCAGAAGCGGCTCGACGCCGACGGGATGGTGCTGCTGTCCGCCATCGTCACGGCCGTCGTGATGGCCGCGCTCTCCGTCGCGCCACCCGTCTGGCTGGCGCTGGTGCTGTTGCTGCTGCTGGGCGCGGCATGGATCATGGCGCTGACCACGTTCGGCGGCGTGGCGCAGGCCATCCTGCCCAACTGGGTGCGTGGCCGCGCGCTGGCGGTCTACCAGATGGTATTCAACGGCGCGCTGGCCGGTGGCAGCTTGCTCTGGGGCTTCGTGGCGCAGGCGCTCGGCACGCCCCCCGCGCTGCTGATCGCCGGCTCGGGCCTGATAGTCGCCGCGCTGGCGCTGCACCGGCTGCGTCTGCCGCACGGCGAAGACGACCTTGGCCCGGCCGGCCACTGGCCCGAGCCCGAAATGGCCGACGAGATCGCGCACGATCGCGGCCCGGTGATGATCCTGATCGAGTACCTGATTGCCCCGGCCAACCGGGACGGCTTCCTGCACGCCGTGCACCGGCTCTCCGAAGAGCGGCTGCGCGATGGCGCATTCAGTTGGGGCGTGATGGAAGACCCCACCAATCCCGAATTGATGACCGAGTGGTTTCTGGTCGAGTCATGGGCCGAGCACCTGCGGCAACACCGCCGCGTGCCGAACGCCGATGCCGACCTGCAGCGAGAAGTGACCGCGTTCCATGGTGGCACGACGCCACCGCGTGTGCGGCATCTGCTGGGCGTGGGACTGCCACCTAACAAGCGATGACGCGCCTGCCGTCCCCCCTGTTTCCTATGACCTGTTTCTTTTGACCCGTTTCGTATTGCGACATATCGCGAGGCTCGCATGAAGCTCTATCTGATCTCATTGGGCGCCGGCATCCTGGTCGGCATCATTTACGCACTGATGCAGGTCCGCTCTCCCGCCCCGCCAGCGGTGGCCCTGATCGGCCTGCTCGGCATGCTTATCGGCGAGCAGGTCGTACCGCCAATCAAGCGCATGATCGCGGGAGAGCCCGTCACCGTGGCGTGGTTCCACCAGGAATGCATGCCGAAGATCACGGGCACGCCTGGCCCGACACTGGCCGCGGCCGACACCAAGGAGAGCAAGCCGGAGCAATGAGGCCGCCATTGGGGCCGATGTCCGGAGCACCGTGTGACTGCCCTTCCCGTAATCGCGATCGTTGACGATGACGCCTCCGTCAGGGACGCCATGGGGCAACTGGTGCGTTCGTTCGACCTGGCCGTGGAACTCTACGCCAGCGGGCAGGCACTGCTGCAGTCCGCGTCGATCGGGCATATCCGGTGCGTGGTCAGCGACGTGCGAATGCCGGGCATCGACGGCTTCGCGCTCTGCACGGCGCTGCGCGCGCTCGGGCTCGATGTGCCGGTCATCCTCATGACCGCCTATGCCCAGGACGGTGACGAACAGCGCGCCCTTGACGTGGGCGCCACCGGGTTCCTCGGCAAGCCGTTTCAGGAGAGAGAATTGCTCCGGTGCCTGGCGCGTGCGCTGGCCAGCGGCCAGAGTGGGTCGGGGATCTGACGCGCGGGCTATCCGGCATCGTCCTGCACCAGCCCGAGAGACTGGGCCATGATGACCAGTTCGGCGAACGTGCGGGCCTGCATCTTGCGCATGGCGTGACCGCGATAGATCTTGACCGTGGCTTCGCTGATGCCGAGGTCGTCGGCGATCTGCTTGTTCATCAGGCCACGCGCCGCCAGTTGCATGACTTCCTGCTCCCGGCCGGTCAGGCGGTCGAAAAGATCGCGAAGCTGCCGGCTCTGCGCCTCGGCGTCGCGCTGCGCCCGGTCGCGCTGCAAGGCCTCGTCGACGGCGTCGAGCAGGTCCTGGTCGCGGAATGGCTTGGCGATGAAGTTGACGGCACCGGCCTTCATGGCCGCCACCGTCATCGGGACGTCACCACGGCCGGAGATGAATACGATCGACGCATGGCGACCCGCCCGGTTGAGCGTGGCCTGCAGGTCGAGGCCGCTCGCGCCATGCAGATGCACGTCGAGCACGATGCAGGTGGGCCGATCCGGAATGCCGTGTGCGAGCAATTCCTCCGCCGAGGCGAACGACTCCGCCGCGAGTCCCGCCGAGCGGAACAGGCTGGATAGCGCCACGCGCACATCCTGATCGTCATCGACGACCAGCACCGCGCTCTCTTCACTTTCATCACCCTCTTCGATCCTGTCACGCGTCATGGCGATCCTGGGGGCATTCGTTCCGGGAAGTGGGATTATCGGCGCTTTGCCCTGAAATGCAAGCGGCCACGCGATCCGCCCCGGGCGTTCTGCCCCGGGACGCATCGACGTGGCCGTTGCGTGTCACCAGCTACCGGCACGAAGCCGGTCTGACGTCTACGGTCAGGTCTCCTTCTTGCCGATGAACACCATGCGTAGCGCCGGCACGATCACCAGCAGCATGATCGGTCCGATCAACATGCCGCCCACCACCACGGTGGCCAGCGGACGCTGCACCTGGCTGCCGATTCCGGTGGAGATGGCCGCCGGCAGCAAGCCGATACAGGCCGAAAGCGCCGTCATCAGCATCGGACGCATCCGCTGCTGGGCCGCCTGCGACATCGCCGCCTCGGACTTCAGCCCCTGTTCACGCAACTGGTTGTAGTAGGTGATCATCAGGATGCCGTCCATGACCGATACCCCGAACAGCGAGACAAAGCCGATGGCCGCCGAGATACTGAAATCCAGACCGGTCACGAACAGCGCGATCACACCCCCGGCGATGGCGAACGGAATGCCCGCGAGCGTCATGACGCTGTCCCGCAGCGAATTGAACAGACCGTACAGCAGCACCATGATCATCACGATGCTGATCGGCACGATCAGCGCCAGTCGCTTCTTTGCCAGCTCCAGTTGCTCGAACTCGCCCGCCCACTGGATGCGGTAGCCCTCGGGCAGCTTGATCTTGCTGGCGATACGCGCCTGCGCTTCCGCCACCGTGCTACCCAGGTCGCGGTCACGCACGCTGAACTTGATCGGGATGTATCGCTGGTTGCGCTCGTGATAGATGTACGACGCCCCGGTATCCAGCGATATGTCCGCCAGCGCGCTCAACGGAATATAGGCATTCGCGCCATCCGCTGTCTGGTACGCCACCTTGATGTTGCGGATCGCGTCGATACTGCCGCGATACTCGGGCGCCATACGCACCGTCAGCGAGAACTGCCGGTCGCCTTCGAGCACGGTCGTCGCCTGCGTGCCACCGAGCGCGGCCTCCACCACCGAGTTGACATCGCCGGTGTTGAGCCCGTAACGCGCCGCCGCCTCGCGGTTGATCTTGATGTTCAGGTTGGGCTGACCCAGCACGCGGAACACGCCAAGGTCCGACACGCCCCGGATCTCCTTCATCTCGTGCAGCACCTGATCGGCCAGCTTCTCCAGCGTGGGCAGGTCGCGGCCGACGATCTTCACCGAGTTCGCGCCCTTCACGCCGGAAAGGCCTTCCTGGACGTTGTCCTGGATGTACTGCGAGAAATTCAGCGAGATCCCTGTGAACTCGTTGGCAAATTCCTTCTGCACCTCCGCGACCAGCTTGTCCTTGGTCATGCCCGCCGGCCATTGATCCATCGGCTTGAGCGGCACGAAGAACTCCGCGTTGAAGAAGCCCGCCGCATCGCTGCCATCGTCCGGACGGCCATGCTGGGACACCACCGTCGCCACTTCAGGATGCGACAGCAGGATCTTGCGCATTCGCGCCACTGACGGCACGCCGGCCTCCAGCGAAACGGTTGGTGGCATGGTGGCGCGGATCCAGAGGTTGCCCTCTTCCAGCGCCGGCAGGAACTCGGTGCCCAGCAGCGGCATCAACGCCCCCGTCACCGCCAGCACGCCGGCGCCAATCGCCACCGACAGCTTCTTGTTGCCGAGCGACCATTTGAGCGCAGGCTCATAGATACGATGCAGCCAGCGCACCAGGATGGTTTCCTTCTCCTCGATGTGCTTGGGCAGCAGATAGGTGCACAGCACCGGCGTCACCGTGAACGTGGCGATCAGCGCGCCCAGCAGTGCATAGCCATAGGTACGCGCCATCGGCCCGAAGATCTGCCCTTCCACACCCTGCATCGTGAACAGCGGGACGAACGCCGCCACCGTGATGGCCGCCGAGAAGAACACCGCCTTGTCCACCTGCAGCGCGCTCACGAAGATCATGCGGATGCGGTCCGTGATACCTGCACCCCTGCCGATCGCCCGCGCGTCCCGACTCATCAGCAGCCGCTGCTGATCCGCCAGCGGCATCTGGAAGTTCCGGAATATGTTCTCCACCAGAATCACCGAGGAGTCCACGATGATCCCGAAGTCGACCGCCCCCACCGACAAGAGGTTGGCGGATTCTCCCAGCATCACCAGGATCATGATGCTGAAGAAGAGCGCGAACGGTATGTTGACGCTGACGATCACCGCGCTGCGCAGATCGCCCAGGAATACCCACTGGATGAAGAACACCAGCAGACAGCCGAACAGCAGGCTGTGCAGCACCGTGTGCGTGGTGACCGAGACCAGCGTCGAGCGGTCGTAGTAGGGCTCCATCTTCACGCCGGCAGGCAGCGTGCCGTCGCTGTTGATCTTGTCGATCTCGGCCTTGACGCGCGCCACCACCTCGTTGGTCTGCAGCGTCCGGTTCATCACGACGATGGCGGTGACCACGTCGTCCTGGTTGTCGCGCCCGGAGCGTCCCAGGCGTGGCGTGAAGCCGATCTTGACCTTGGCGACGTCCTTGACCTGCACGGGCACGCCATTGTGCTGTGTCAGCACCACCTGTTCGATGTCCTTGGTGTCCTCGATCAGGCCTACACCACGTATGTTGACCGACTGCTGTCCAAGGTTGATAGTCCGGCCGCCAACGTTGATGTTGGCATTACCCAGCGCGGAGATCATCTGCTGCAGCGTGATGTTGTACGCGTCGAGCTTGTGCAGGTCGGCCTCGACGTCGTACTCCTTGGTCGTGCCACCCCAGCTCACCACCTGGGCCACACCGGGCACCGTCTTGAGGCGACGTTCAAGCACCCAGTCCTGCAGCGTGCGCAGGTTCGTCAGCCCGAAGTGCGCCGGCCCCCTGAGCTGGTAGCGATAGATTTCACCGACCAGGCTCGACGCCTGGATCTGCGGCTGCACGTTGTTCGGCAGGCTGACGTTCTGCTGCAGGTTGAGCGCGGCCTGCGTATAGGCGAAGTAGTAGTCGACGCCGTACTTGAACGTCACCCGCACGAACGACAGGCCGTAGAACGAGGTCGAGCGGATGCTCTCCACGCCCGGCGTGGCGGCCAGCCCCACTTCCATGGGCACCGTGTAGTAGCGCTCCATCTCCTCGGCGGACAGGCCCGGGGCCTGCGCGGTGATCTCGAGAATCACCGGCGCGGGGTTCGGATAGGCTTCGATGTTCAGCTTCGAGTAGGCGAACAAGCCGGCCCCGGCAAATACCAGGAGGAAAAGCAGAATGAGCGGCCGTCGCGTCAGCGACAACCGGAGTACGTTCCTGAGCACGGAGGCCTCGTCTTCGAATTCTTCGGAATGACTGGGAAGCGGTGGATACGCTTACTGGGCGGCCAGTGCCGCGGCGTTGCTCAGGAACAATGCCCCTTCGCTCGCCACAAGCTCGCCCGGCGCGAGGCCGCTGAGAATCTGCACCAGACCGTCCTGGGTCTGTCCGACCGTGACCACGCGGCGCTCAAAGCGGCGCTGATCCTTGGTCGTCCATACGGTCATCGTGCCGTCGCCTTCGCGCACCAGACCATCGGCGGCGACCGCCGCGGAACGATCTGGCTCACCGGTGCGGATCGAGAAGGACGTGATCATCCCCGGCCGCAGTTCGTGCTTCGGGTCCTTGACCTCGGAACGGACCATCAGGCGGTGCGTGGCGGCGTCGATGGACGCGCCCGTTGTCGTGATGGTTCCGGCGAACTCCCGTCCCGGAAAGGCCATCGCATGGACCTTGACCGCCTGCCCCACCTTCAGCAGCGGGCTGTCTGCTTCGGTCACGAATGCCTGCATCCAGATCGTGGAGATATCGGAAACCGTGATCGGTGCCGGGCTGTTGCCGGGCTGGACCAGCAGGCCCGGCTGCGCATTGCGCGCCGTCACGCGGCCCGCGATCGGGCTGACCACGGTCAGGACCGGGTCGGTGCGACGTTGTTCGATGATGCGATCCATTTCGGACGCGCTCTTGCCGAAGATGGCCACGGCGTCGCGCGCTGCCTTGTAGGCGGCTTCCGCGGCCTGCTGATCGGAGATGGCCTGGTCGAGATCCTTCTGCGCGATACCCTGAATCTCAAAGAGCTGATGCGCGCGCTCCAGCGCCTTGGCATTGAGCTTGCGCGCACCGGCAGCGGAGATCAGCGTCGATTCGGCCTGGACCAGATCCGGGCTCTCGATATCGAACAACGGCGCTCCCTTGGCCACGTCTTCGCCAACCTTCACGAACACGTTGCGAACCTTGCCCTGGTAGGCCGTGAACACCTGGACCGAGCGGTCCTGATTGAAGTCGATATTGCCGACGGCTTCGCGCTGGTTGGCGAACTCATAGTCTTGCACCGACACGACCTTGACTGTACCCATCTGGGTCTGGGTCAACGTGACGGACGAGCCGCGCGGCGCCACCTTAGGCTCCGACGGACCTCCCTGACCGAAGCCTTTTTCCGGGCCGTAGAGCGGGCTGGGCTGCGTCCACGCGTTGAATGCGAACATCAACCCCACCAGGACCACAGCGGTGGCGCCCCCGCCCAGGATGGCGGACTTGGCATCGAAACGCATGGACTAACCCTCTGGATTCTGAAAACTTGGGCAAATGATGAGAGTTCGCCGCGTCACGGTCTACTGTGATTAATGACAGTGGCCTCCCCGGCGCATCGCTCATAGAATCCGCCCAGCGCTACCAATAGCTCTACCAACAGCACCAGCCATCGCTTTGAGGTCACGGCCCATGCTGCCAGATCACCGCAGCCCTTCCATTCGCTCCAGAATCCCATTCGCCGGCACGGCTTGCGCCCTGGCCGTTTGCGGCGTTCTGACGGCCTGCGCCGTCGGCCCCAATTTCCAGACGCCGAAGGCGCCCGACGCCACCGCGTACACGCCCAAGCCGCTGCCCACCGAGACAGCATCCGCACCGGTGCAAGGCGGCGAAGCCCAGCGCTTTGTCGAAGGCATGCAGATCCCCGAACAGTGGTGGAGCATGTTGCACTCGGAGAAGCTCGACCGCTTTATCGCGGCAGCGATGAAGGCCAATCCGACAGTGACGGCCGCGCAAGCCGCGTTGCGGCAGGCTCAGGCGCAAGTGCGCGCGCAGCAGGGCTTCTTCTTCCCGACCGTCTCGGGTTCCTATTCGCCATCGCGGCAGCGCAATGCGGTAGGAACGATCTCGCCGACGCTGACGTCTGGCGATCCGCTCTACAACCTGCACACGGCGGAACTGTCGATCAGCTATGCGCCCGATGTCTTCGGCCTGAACCGCCGGCGGGTGGAGTCGCTGCAGGCGCTCGAGGATGCGCAGCGCTTCGAGGTGGAGGCTACCTACCTGACACTGGCATCGAACATCAGCCTGGCCGCTATCGAGGAAGCCTCGTTGCGCGCTCAGATCGACGCGCAGCAACGTATCGTCGCCATCGAGACCAAGCTGTACAACCTGCTGCAGAAGCAATTCACGCTCGGGTTCGTCAGCGGTCTCGAAGTGGCCGCGGCCCGGGCCCAGCTTGCGCAGGCCGAACAGGCACTGCCAGGGCTGCGCAAGCAACTGGCCCTGCAGCGCGACCTGCTGGCTGCCCTGGCCGGCAAGCTGCCGGCCGATCCGCTCGACGCCGAGTTCACGTTCGACGATTTCAAGTTGCCGGCGGAACTGCCGGTGTCGTTGCCATCTGAACTGGTGCGACAACGCCCGGACGTGCGCGCGGCCGAAGCGCAGTTGCATTCGGCCACGGCCGAAGTCGGCGTGGCCATCGCCAACATGCTGCCGCAACTCACCATCACTGGCTCGTACGGCGGCACGGCCACCGTGTTCAACCAGATGTTCAGCGCCGGCAACGTCTTCTGGAGCCTGGCCGGCAACGTCGCGCAAACGTTCTTCGCCGGCGGCACGATGCTGGCGCTCAAGCACGGCGCCGATGCCGCGCTCGTGCAGGCCGAGGCCCAGTACCGCAGCACCGTCATCAACGCGTTCCAGAACGTGGCCGATACGCTGCACGCGATCGACGCCGATGCGGAAACGCTGCGTGCGGCCATCACCTCTGAGCAGGCCGCGCGCACGACGCTGGAGATCACCGAGAAGCAACTGTCGAGCGGCTACGTCAATGTGCTGGCAGTGCTCAACGCCGAACAGACGATGCGCACGGCCACACAGGCTACGGCACAGGCGCAGGCTGCGCGCTTCACGGATACCGTGGCGCTCTACCAGTCACTGGGTGGCGGCTGGTGGAACCGCCAGGCCGAAGGCACGCAGGTGGGTGACGCGGGCAAGCCGGCCCGCGCCGAAGTCGCTACGCGCTGAGCGGCGCTGGCGCTTCTGGCAGCCTGAGCAAGAAGCGCGAGCCCGTGCCTTCCGCGCTCCGCACCGACACCGTGCCGCCGTGCAGTTCGGCGGCCAGCCGGACGATATAGAGTCCCACGCCCGCGCCGGCGGTGCCGGTCACGTTGGCGCCGCGCACGTATCGCTCGAACACGTGGCCGAGATCCTTCTCCGGAATGCCGATGCCCTGGTCCGCGACGCAAATCAGGATCGCGCCCGATTCCATTGATACATCCACGCTGACCGGCGTCTTGGGCGGCGAATACTTGACGGCGTTCCCGATCAGGTTGCTCACGGCCTGGAACAGCAAGCGCGCATCGCCATGGAAAATCTCGGGTACGTCTTCGCGCCACTGCTCCACGATCTGCGCATCCGGTGAACTTTCGCGATGCATCTCGCAGACCTCGTGCACCAGCAGGCGTAGCGAGAACTCCGTGCGTTGAAACGCCCCCGGCGTTGCCAGGTCGAGCACCTGCGAAGCCCCGAGCATATCCTCGATCAACGCGGTCATCCGCCGCACCGCCGCGCGGATCTTGCTCGAGCGATCCAGCACCGGCTCGAGCGACAGCGGCGGCTTCATATGACTCAGGCGCTGCGCGTAGCCGTCGATCACGGTCAGCGGGGTGCGGAATTCGTGCGACACCATCGACACGAAGTTGCGCTGCAATTCCGCCATGCGCCGCTCGTTGGCCAGCGTGATTTCCAGCGTGCGGGCCTGCTCGGCCAGCGTGGCGCGGCTTTGCGCCAGCGCCACCGTGTTGTCGCGGAACCGGACCACGGCGCGAGCGATCTCTCCCACTTCGTCGGGACGCTCGGTCGATGGGATGTCAATCGCGGTTTCGTTGTCGGAGATCCGGTGCATCCGGTCGACCAGTACCGCGATTGGATTGGTCACAGCCGTGACGAAGTAAAGCACGCCGGCAATCATCAGCAACGCCGCCACGATGATCGCGTTCACGATCAGGTCCCTGGCATGCCGGTAGGCTACGGCCTCCGCCTGGGTCGCCTCGTTCGCGCCGGTGACGTTGCGCTCGGTCAGCGTGGCCAGCGTGGCATTGGCCACACTGAAGGCGCGTCGGGACTCCTGGTAGTAAAGCGCAATGGCCTCGGTCTTGTCATCGCGCTGGGAAAGCACCAGCACCCGGCTGGCCAGTTCGCGATATGCGCGCCACTGCTCGCTGAACTGTTGGTAAAGGTCCAGCTCGATGGGGTCATGCTCGATCGTTTCATAGCGCCGCTTGGCATCCGCGATTTCTTCATCGAGTACCGCGAGCGAACCTTCCGCGCGCCCCCGATCCTTGCCGCGACGCGCGGTCAGCAGTTCGCCCTCGGTGGCGCGAAAGTCCGAAATGCTGTTATTGAGATCGCCCGCGATGCGGTTGCTCAGCAGCCAGCGGCCACTGATCTCGGCCGCGACGTTGTGAAAGGCGCTGAGCCTGTTGATGCTGAACGCGCCCAGCCCGATCACAAGCAGCAGGAACAAGACGAATACCAGCGGCAGACGCACACGCAATCGATGAAGCTGTGCCAGCGGAGCCGCGGAAAGCCTGCCCACCGCTACCTTTCCCTCTGCGCTAGACAAGTGGCGCATACATTACCCTGAAGTTGCAAGATGCCGTTCGATTGACGGGTTGCGGCCCGCTCCCCTACAGTAGTGCCCCTACATGGTCACATCTGCAGACAATACTCCCCGCCAGATTCTATGCATCGAAGACGATGCAGAGACGGCAACGCTCATCGCGGAAGAACTGACCGAGCGAGGCTTTGCCGTGACCGTCGCCCATGACGGCCAGGAGGGCTTTGCCGCCATTCTGCGCATGCCACCCGATCTTGTCGTGTGCGATGTGGGCATGCCTGTCATGGACGGCTTCGAGGTGCTCGCCAAACTGCGCGCGCTGGCCCCGCGCTTTGCCGGAGTACCGTTCGTTTTCCTTACTGCGCTGGCCCAGCGCGATGCCGAACTCAAGGGACGCCGCCTGGGCGCGGACGACTACGTCACCAAACCCGTGGATTTTGACATCCTTGAGAGCATTATCGAAGCGCGGCTGTCGCGCGCTGTCAAACCGCAACAACGCACCCCGCAGAACGTCACGCTGAGCGAGCGCGAGATCGAGGCGCTTTCATGGTCCGCGCGCGGCAAGACGTCGGGCGAGATCGCGACGATCCTGGGGCTGTCGAAGCGGACGGTCGATTTCCATATCGACCGCGCGAGGGAAAAACTGGGCGTGGCCACGCGAGTCGAAGCCGTGGTGCGCGCGGCCACCGAGGGGTTCATCAAACCGTAGGCACCGATCAGTCGTCGTCGTGCCAGCGGTGCCATTCACGACGGCGGTACTCGTGCTCGCGCCATTCGTGCTCGCGCCACTCCCGGCCGCGCCAGCCATCGTAGTAGCCCGGCGCCACCACGACCGGCCGCGGTGCCACGTAGACCGGAGGCGGCGGCGCGACATACACCGGAGCCGGTTGGTAATAGACCGGCGCCGCCGGTGCCACGACGACACCGGGGATGCCGATGCCAATTCCTACGTCCACGCGAGCCAGCGCGCTGCCCGATGCCAGTGCCGCCACGCCGGCCACGATGCCGGCAATCATGATTCGTTTCATATGCAGTACCTCCTGCGTGCAAGTCTATGAGCGCCCGGGTTCGTCTTGTCTTTGCGAACTGTTAGCGCGGTTATGACGTGTAACGGAGATATCCATCGAACGTTGACGAATCAGACACATTCTTGGCCGGAAGCTTTGTAAGGGATTGTTGCCACGCCGCGCACTATGGCTACGCTAAGTCTTGTACGAAAGAATGGCCTCTCGCTTTCGCGGCGTCGCTCCTTAATGAAGACTTAATGCAGCCGCTGTACAACCTCCGCGCACGCGCCGCGGCTTAATCCAGCCTTAAGACAACGAACATGCGATGAACACTTCCACCACACATCACGCACTCAGCAAGGTGCCCGAGATCACGCTGGGCTTCTGGCTCATCAAGATCGCCGCCACCACGCTTGGGGAAACCGGCGGCGATGCCTTGTCGATGTCGCTGAATCTCGGCTACCTCGTCAGCACCGCGATATTCGCGGTGGTCTTCCTTGCCGCCGTGTCCGCGCAGATCCGCGCGCGCGCTTTCCGGCCCGCGCTGTACTGGGTGACCATCGTCGCCACGACCACTGTCGGCACCACGCTCGCGGACTTCGCGGACCGCTCGCTCGGCATCGGCTATGCCGGAGGCAGCGCACTGCTGCTGGCGCTGCTCCTGCTGTCGCTGGCCACGTGGTATCGCTCGATGGGAACGGTGTCGGTGGACACGGTCAACTCGCCGAAGGCCGAGCTGTTCTACTGGGTGACGATCATGTTCTCGCAGACACTCGGCACGGCGCTGGGCGACTGGACCGCCGACACCATCGGCCTGGGCTATCTGGGCGGAATGCTCGTCTTCGTCGCACTGCTCGCAGCAATTGCCGCGGCCTACTACTGGACCAGCATCTCGCGCACCCTGCTGTTCTGGGCCGCCTTTATCCTGACCCGTCCGCTCGGTGCCGTGGTCGGCGACTTTCTTGACAAGCCGCTGCAATCGGGTGGGCTGGCGCTGAGCCGCTTCTCGGCGTCGGCCGCGCTGGTCTCGTTCATGGTGATCTGCATCCTGCTGCTGCCCCAGCGGGCGGCGGCCCGCGCAAGCCATTGAGCGGCGCTATGATGCGTGATGTCGGACACCGTTGGCATGGAGAACGCGATGCGGGTGCTGCTGGTCGAGGATGACCGCATGATCGGACAGGTGGTGCAGGACGCCCTGAAGGACGCCTCCTGCGCCGCCGACTGGGTCGAGGATGGACAGGCCGCGCTGGATGCACTGGATCGCCAGCACTATGATGTGGTCTTGCTGGATCTGGGCCTGCCGCGCAAGAGCGGCCATGCGGTGCTGACGTCGCTGCGCGCGCGTGGCAGCGCCGTGCCGGTGCTGATCCTCACGGCGCGGGACGCACTCGAAGACCGCATCGGCGGGCTCGATGCAGGCGCCGACGACTATCTGGTCAAGCCATTCGAGATGGATGAGCTGCTCGCGCGAATGCGGGCTGTGTGGCGCCGGAGAAGTGGCCTGGCGTCATCGGTACTTGGCAACGGCCGCGTCTCGCTGGACCTGTCGACCCGGCAGGCCACCCTGGCGGGCGGCGCGCCCCAACAACTCACGAATCGCGAGTTCGCGCTGCTGCAGGCGTTGCTGGCACGCCCGGGCGCGATCCTGTCGCGTGCCGAGCTTGAAGAGCGCATCTATGGCTGGGGCGATGAAGTGGAAAGCAATGCGGTCGAGTTCCTGATCCATGGCCTGCGCAGGAAGCTCGGCAGCACCATCATCAGAAACGTCAGGGGGGTGGGATGGCAGGTGCCGAAGGAAGGCTGAAATACGCCGGGCCAAAGCATTCGGTCCAGCAACGGCTATCCCTCTGGGTATCGCTGGCGATCCTCGCGGTGGCACTCATCGGCGGCATCTTCTCGTTCGCCTCGGCGTTCCGCGAAGCCAACATCATGCAGGATGACCTGCTGCGGCAGGTGTCGATGCTGTTCGACGCGCAGCATCTGCCCGCGCCCCATCTGGCGGACGCTGGCAGACTGCCGCACAGCGACGAGGAAGCCCGAGTGATCGTGCAGACCCTGTCACCGGGCGGTGACGGCAGCAGGCAGATGCTGGCGTTGCCCGCCAGCGCACCCGATGGTCTCGGCACCTTCGAGGTCGACCACGAGTCCTACCGCGTGCTGATCCGGACGCTGCCGACCGGCCAGCGCATTGCCGTCGCCCAGGAAACCGGCATGCGCGACGAAATCGCGCGCAACAGCGCGCAGGTCACGGTGTTGCCGTTTCTGGTGCTCGTGCCGGTGCTGCTGCTGATCGTGGCCTATCTGGTCCACCAGATGTTCCGCCCCATCTCCACCCTTTCCACGGACATCGACCGGCGCGGCGAGCACGAACTGTATCCATTGCCGGAAGACGAGCTTCCCGCCGAAGTCCGTCCTTTCGTAGTGGCAATCAACCGGCTGCTGGCCCGTATCGCGCAGGCCATGGAGATGCAGCGCCGCTTCGTCGCCGACGCAGCGCACGAACTGCGCTCGCCGATGACCGCGCTATCGCTGCAGGCCGAACGGCTCGAACGCACCGAGATGCCCGAGGCCGCGCGCACCCGGCTGGCCACCCTGCGGCGCGGCATCGAACGCAGCCGCGCCCTGCTGGAACAGTTGCTGAGTCTCGCGCGCGCCCAATCGGCAACCGCGGCGCCAGCGCCAGCGAAAAGCATCTCCGTGCGGCACGCCTTCCGGCGCGTGCTGGAAGACCTGATGCCCCTGGCCGATTCGCGTCACATCGACATCGGCGCGGTTGGCGACACCGATGCGCAGGTGCCAATTCAGGAGGTGGAGCTGATCACGCTGCTCAAGAACCTCGTGGACAACGCCATCCGCTATACGCCCGAACACGGCCGCGTCGATCTGTCGGTGGAGACTTCCCCCAATGCGGTGGCAATGATCGTGACCGATTCCGGACCCGGCATCAGCACGGAGGAACGAAGCAGGATCTTCGATCCCTTCTACCGGATTCCGGGCAACGACGCGCCCGGCTCCGGCCTTGGCCTCTCCATCGTCCGGGTCATTGCCGAGCGGGTGGGCGCCACGGTCGAGATCGACTACGCCGACGCGGCCGCGCACCACGGCACGCGCGTGACGGTGCGCGTGCCCTGTGGTGACAACTATGTCGGCAACGATGGCGGCAACGAGAGCGGCGTCCGTCGGCAGCACGCGACTGCCGCCACGGATCAGCCGTTACCCTGAGCCTTGCCGGCGGCCTCCGGCGCTGCGGCCGGCTTGCTGTCCGAGTGGTTCTCCGGCGGATTCTCCAACGTCTTGCCCGGTTCATCCTCCCAGCTTCCGCCCAGCGCCTGCATCAGGCCCACGGTATCGGAGTACCGGCTCGCGCGCGCCTGTACCAGCGTGATCGCCGACTGCCGGTACGTCTGCTCGGCCAGCATCACGGCCGGGTAGCCGATCTGTCCGGCCTTCCACTGTGCCTGGGCGATGTTGAAGCTGCGGTACGCGGCACGCTCGGCATCCGATGCAGTGCGTAGTCCCCGCGCATCGGCCTCGACCGCATGCAGCGCGTCGGCCACCCCCTGATAGGCGGTCAGCACGGTGCTGCGGTACTGCGCAGATGCCTGCTTGTAGGCCGCCTCGGCCGCGCGCTGCTGGTGCAGCAGCATCCCGCCCTTGAAGATCGGCTGCATCAGGCCCGCGGAGATTCCCCAGAAGCCGGTGCCGGCCGTGAAGAGATCGCCAATCGCCTGCGACGAGCTACCGAGCGCGGCAGTCAGCGTGATATTGGGCAGGCGGGCCGCCGTGGCCACGCCTATCTGGGCGCTAGCCGCGTGCATCTGCGCTTCCGCCGCGCGAATGTCGGGACGCTGGCCAACCAGCCTCGACGGCAGGCTCAGTGGCAATGTTCCGGGCAGCGTCAGCGATTCGAACTCGAACTGCTGCGGCACGGCATCGCTCGGCAACCGGCCCGTCAATGCCGCCAGCAGGTTGCGCTGCTGGGCGAGTTGCCGGTCCAGCGGCGGCAATGCCGCTTCCGCCTGCGCCAGCGTGGCTTCCTGTGCTGCGACTTCGGCGGCGCCGACCTGTCCCAGGCGCTGCTGCTTGCGCACGGCCTCGAGCTGGCGCGTGGATAGCGCAATGACGTCTTGCGTCGCGCGGATCTGGGCGCGCAGCGAGGCTTCCTGGATCGCCGCATTGACAACGTTCGACGTCAGCGTCAGGTACGCGGCCTGCCACTGGAACCGGGCAACGTCGGCCTGCGCCACGCCTGACTCCACCTGCCGGCGCGTGCCGCCGAAGACGTCGGGCACGTACGAGACACTCAACTGCGCCGTGTGCAGCGTGAACAGATCGCTGTTGTCGGACAGCGGGCTCGCGATGATCTGGGCGATCTTCTGGCGCGACGGCGTGTACGACGCGTCGACGCTCGGGAAGAACGCGCCACGCTGCGCCGCCACGTTCTCCTGGGCCACGCGCAGCGCGGCCTCCATCGCCTGCAGGTCCGGGTTAGCGCGCAATGCGGCATCCACCAGCGCGTTGAGTTCGCTGGAGCCGAACATCGTCCACCACTGCGCCGGCACATCCTGCCCCGGCGCGAAGCGCTGCGCCTGCCCATCCGGCGTGGATGCCGATGCGGTCTCCGCGGGCAATGTCGTCGCCGTGTAGCGATCGGTCTCGGGCGCGGCCGGGCGCTGGAAGTCCGGGCCCACCGCGCAACCCGCGGTGGCCAGCGCCAGCAGCGCCGCCACGCTGATCGAAGTGATTTTAGCCATTACAAATCCCCTTCACTGGTGGGGCCGAACTGGACCGGAGGCTCCTCGCGCACCTGCTTCGCCGCGCGTGTCTCGATCAGGTAATACAACGCGGGCAACAGCACCAGCGTCAGCGCGGTTGCCGTGATCAGCCCGCCCACCACCACCGTGGCCAGCGGACGCTGCACGTCGCTGCCCAGCCCGTGCGCAAGCGCCGCCGGAATCAGGCCCAGCGCCGCCACGGTCGCGGTCATCAGCACCGGCCGCATCCGCTCGCCCGCGCCACGCACCACCGCTTCCTTCAGGCTCACGCCAGCGGTATCGCGCCACCGGTTCAGGTTGGCGATCATGATGATCGCGTTCAATACCGCCACGCCAAACAGCGCGATGAAGCCAACCGCCGACGACACGTTCAGCGTCATCCCGCGCAGATGCAGCGCCACCAATCCGCCCAGCGTTGCCAGCGGCACCGCCATCAGGATCAGCGCGGGCTGCCGCAGGTTCTTGAACTCGCCGAACAGCAGCACGAACATCAGCGCCAACACCATCGGCAGGATCACCGCCAGACGTGCCTGGGCGCGCTGCTGGTTCTCGAACTGACCACCCCATGCCACCTGGATATGGGTACGGTCGTACGGCACTTCCTTGTCGATGCGCGTCCGCGCCTCTTCAAGGAACGACGACAGATCGCGGCCGCGCAGATTCAGGCGCACCGTCAGGTGCCGCTTGTTCATCTCGCGCGTGATCGTGGTCTCGCCTTCTGCCAGACGAATATGCGCCACCTGGGCCAGGGCCACATGCGCGCCATTGGCGGCCGTGAGCGTCAGGTTGCCGATTGCCTCGGGGTCGTTGCGCGAGCTGCCAATGAAGCGCGCCACCACGTTGTAGCTGCGGTCCTCGACGAACACCTGCGTGACGGGGCTGCCACCGATGCCAGTCTGGATCAGCGCCATCACGTCGGCCACATTGATGCCCAGCCGCGCGGCAGCGGCACGATCGACGTCGATACGCACCTGCGGCAACGGCGGCTCCTGGTCGATGATCACGTCCTGCGCGCCCGGCACCGTCTTCAGCAGCCGCGTGATCGCCGTGGCCACCTGCCGTGTCTCGGCGAAGTCGTTGCCGTACACCTTGACCACCAGGTCGCTGTGCGCGCCCGCCAGCTTGTCGAGCACACCGTCGATCATCGGCTGGGAGAAGCCCACCTGAGTACCCGGCAGATCGCGGAAGCGCGTGGCCATGGCCTCGATCAATTGCTGCTTGTCGCGGCCGGTGGTCCAGGTGCTATAGGGGTGCAGCGTCACCGCGGTCTCGATATGTGACGGCGAGAACGGATCGGTACCTTCGTCGTTGCGGCCCACCTGCGTCACCACGTGCTCCACCTCCGGGAACTCCATCGTCGCGGCACGCAGGTTGTCGGCCATCTGGCCAGCCTTTTCGAGCGAGATGCCCGGCGGGAGCGTCACCTGCAGCCATATCGAGCCTTCGTCCAGATACGGCAGGAAGTCCCGCCCGATCGTCGCGCCCAGGATCATCACGCCGACCAGCGTAGCCACCGCGATGCCGATTGCCGTGCGCGTGCTGCCCACCAGCCGGTTCAGCACCGATTCATAGCGCGGCGCAAGCCAGACCAGCGCCGGGTTGTGAAACACCTTGCGCGGCTTGCGATAGGCCCAGTACGCCAGCCCCGGAATCAGAAGCAGCGCCACCAGCAAGGCCCCGAACAGCGCGAAGCCCACGGCGAAGGCCATTGGCGAGAACAGCTTGTACTCGATGCGCTGGAACGCGAACAACGGCAGGTAGGCCGTGATGATCACGATCATGCCGAAGAAGATCGGGCGCGCCACCTGCAGCACCGACTGCATGATGTCCCGGCCATGCAGTTCTTTCTCCGCGTCCTCCTCGCGCCGGCGCAGGATGTTCTCCATCACCACGATGGCGCCGTCCACGATGATGCCGAAGTCGATCGCGCCGAGCGAAAGCAGGTTCGCCGGGATCTTGAAATGATGCATCAGGATGAACGCCATTAGCAGCGACAGCGGGATCGTGACGGCCACGATGATCGCCGCGCGCGGGCTGCCCAGGAACAGCAGCAACACCAGCGACACCAGGAACATGCCTTCCATCAGCGTCTTGCCCACGGTATGCACCGTGGCATCGACGAGATTGCTCCGGTCGATATACGGCACCACCTTGACGTCCTTGGGCAGGATGTTGTCGTTCAGGTCACGCACGGCGGCATGAACGCCCTCCATCACGACCGACGGGTTCTCGTTCTTGAGCAGCAGCGTGATGCCCTGGATCGTGTCCGGGTTGTGGTCCATGCCCAGGATGCCGTGGCGCTGCGGGTTGCCGAGCACCACGCGGCCAAGATCCTTCACCAGCACCGGCACGCCATTCTTCTGGGTGACGACGATGTTGCCCAGATCGTCCAGATTACGGATCAGGCCCACGCCGCGCACCACGAGCCCCTGCTCGCCACGATTCAGGATGCTGCCGCCGGCGTTGGCATTGTTCTCGGAGATCGCCTGCGTGATCTGGTTCAGCGAGATGTTGTACTTCGACAGCATCACCGGATCGAACTCGAGCATGAACTGCGTGGTCAGGCCGCCGAAGTTGGCCACGTCCACCACGCCCGCCACCTGCTTCAGGCGCGGAATCACCTTCCAGAACTGGAGTTCCGACAACTCGCGCAGATCGCGTGTCTTCGACACCAGCGTGTAGCGGTAGATTTCACCGATCGGCGACGTCAGCGGGTCAAGCGACGGCTGCGCACCGTACGGCAGCGAAACGCCGTTGATGCGCTCCTGCAGGCGCTGGCGCGACCAGTAGTCCTCCGCGCCATCCTTGAACACCACGGTGATCAGGGACAGGCCGAACGTGCTCTTGGAGCGCATCACGTGCATGCCGGGCACGCCCATGATCTCGCGCTCGAGCGGGATCGTGATCTGCTGCTCGACTTCCTCGGCGGCCAGTCCGTTGACCTGCGTGACCACCTGCGAGGTGGTGTCGGCAATGTCCGGATACGCTTCCAGGGGCAGTTGCTTCCACGCGTACCAGCCGTACAGCGCGACCATCGCGAACACCAGCGCGACGATGCCGCGCCGGTTGAAGCACAGGGTTACAAGGCGCTCAATCATTCAGCAGCACCCCTTCCTTCACCACCACGCGGTCTCCCGCGGACAGGCCTGACTTCACTTCCATACGGTCGCCAATCTGCGCGCCGAGCTTGATCACACGGGGTTCGAACTGCCACGGCGCCACTTCGACGAACGCGCGGGTGTAGAAGCCGCTCTGCACGATGGCCGACATCGGCACGACGATGCCTTCATGCGGCTGAGACAGGAAGGTAGCCTGCGCGAACATGCCGGGACGGAGCCGTCCGTCAGGGTTGTCGAACACCATGCGCACCTTGGTCGTGCGGGTGTCCGCATCAAGGATCTGGCCGACATAGCGCACCTTGCCCGGCTGCGCATCGTCATAGGCGTCGAACTTGACGGTGGCCGACTGGCCGACATACACGTGGCCCAGATCCTTTTCCTGCGCGTTGGCCGTGACAAACACGTGCGAGAGATCGGCAACGGTCATCAGGGAGGCCGTGGTGTCGTTCCAGTACGCGCCGGTCGCGGCATTGAGATCGACCACGCGCCCGTTGATCGGTGATCGCACGGTCAGAATGTGGCCGCCGCCCGCCTGCAACGTGCCGCCACCCTTGGCGCCAAGCTGCGCCAGACGCGCATCGGCGCGCTGGGATTCGCTGGCAGCCTGGTCATAGTCGCTCTGGGCCTGCTCGAAGTCGCGCTTTGCGGCGATCTCTGACTTGTCCAGTTCCCGCTGACGATCCAGGTTGCGGCGTGCCATCGTCATGGCCGCGCGGGCCTTGGCGGCGTCGCTGGTGGCCTGCGCGAGATCGGCCGAATCGATCGTGAACAGCACGTCGCCAGCCTTGACCTCGTCGCCAAGCTGCTTGTTCAGGCTGACGATGCGGCCAGCCAGCGGCGGCAGCACTTTCACGAGCTTGGCCGGATCGGCTTCGACCATGGCCGGCAGATTGAACGGCGCGGCCACGGTTTCGCGCGTGGCGGGCGCCACAGCCAAGGTACGGCGCAATGGCGACTCGGCCGGGACGACCAGGCGCTCGCCTTCATGACGCAGGGCGACGGGCGGGTCCGCGCGCTTCTGGTCGGCCTTGGCGCGCATCGTCCAGACACCAGCACCGCCGAGACCCAGTATGACCGCCGCGGCAAGCCAGTAGACAGCGCGCCCGGGAAAGGCTGGCTTGTTTTTCATCATTCACTCCGATGCTGATGTTTCAAAAGATATGGAATCGCCACATGCGGGAATTTGCCGCCAATGGTACGCACGCAAGCCCCCGCGCACCCTGAATTCTTCTTCAGGCAGGGCCGTATGCGTAACATGCGGAAAAGTCGGCTGATAGAATCAGACCCGACCCGGAAAGGCGAACCCATGAGGATCCTATTGGTAGATGACGACCAGAAGGCAGCGCGACTGCTGGCCCGTGGTCTGCAAGAAGAAGGTTATGACGTGGAGACCGCCCATTCGGTTGACGTGGCGGCGGCTCACAATTGTTACGCGTTCAGTCTGCTGATCCTCGACTGGATGCTCCCGGGCAAAAGTGGCGTCGAGTTCTGCCGGGAATTGCGTGAGCAGGGCGTGCGCACGCCGATCCTGATGCTGACGGCGCGCGATGCGATCAATGACCGCATCACCGGGCTGGACACCGGCGCCGACGACTACCTGACCAAACCCTTCGTCTTCGAGGAACTGCTCGCGCACGTGCGGGCTTTGCTGCGGCGTGTGGAGCTGGCTCAACCCGCCCCGATCACGCTGGATGACCTCGTCATCGACCCGCAGACCCGTGGCGTCACGCGGGCCGGCGCGCGGCTAGATCTCACGCCGAAGGAATACGCGATTCTCATCCTGCTGGTGACGCACGCCGGGGAGATCGTCAGCCGGGCACAGCTTGCGGAACACATCTGGCACGCGGACCTGATCGCCATCGACAACCTGATCGACGTGCACATGAAGAACCTGCGCCGCAAACTCGACCCACCGGGCATGGCGGCGCTGATCCAGACCGTGCGGGGCCAGGGCTTCCGCATCTCGCCATTGGGGGCCCTCTGACGTGCTGAACTTCCGGCAGCGGCTGGTCCTGACCCACTGGACCGTCATCGTGGTGATCGTGGCCTGCTCGGCGTTGGCCGGGTGGTGGCAGCTATCGCGCCTGGTGCATGGGCAGCTCGACGCGGCGCTGCTGACGCTGGCCGATACCGAGGCCGGCATGCAGGTGGAGAGCCACGGGCAACCGGTCCGCGTGCACGAGCGCCCGCCCGGGTCGGCCCCGCCATCGCTGGTGCGCCTGGACCGGCTGGTGCAGATCGTCAATGCCAAGGGCGAAATCCTGGCCCGCAGCTCAAACCTGGGTGACGCCATGCTGCCCGCCCCGCCCGCGCTGCTCGACGAACTCGCGTCCGGCGGGGAGGCGGTCTTTCAGACGCTGCCGAGCTTTGGCGAAGAACCGCTGCGCATGGTGTCGCTGCCCGCCGTGGCAAACGGCAAGCCCGTGGTAATTCAGGTGGCGGGCTCGCTGGACGATGTGCACAACGTGCTGGAGTCGGCCACGATCCTGTTCGGCATCATGGCCGCCGCGCTGCTGGCCGCCGTGGGCGCCGCCGGCAGCGTGCTGACGCGACGCGCGTTCCGTGGCATCAACGACGTCGTGAAGCAGGCCCGGCTCATCGGCGACGCCAACCTTGGCGAACGCCTGCCGCACCCCGGCACAACGGACGAAATCGGCCAGCTCGTCGATACGCTGAACGCGATGCTGGACCGGCTTGAGCAGGCTTTCGACCAGCAGCGACGCTTCACGGCCGACGCCTCGCACGAACTGCGTTCGCCGCTTTCCCGCTTGCGCACCGAGATCGAAGTGACGTTGCGGCGGCCGCGCGAGAGCCAGGAGTACGTGGACACGTTGCGCTCCTGCCTGGATGAAGTGGGCCGCCTGACCCGGCTGATCGAGGAACTGCTGATGCTGGCCCGCTTCGACGCGGGGCAGGATCGCCAGGCTGGCGAGCCGCAGGCACTGGATGCGCTGATCGCGGAAACGCTGTTGCGCGCCGGCCCTGCCGCCCGCGAACGGCAGGTCGAACTGGTGGCACGCAGCGAAGCGGCGGGCGGCGCCAAGGTGTCGCACGGATCGGTAGGGCTGGTGCTGGCCAATCTGGTGGACAACGCGCTCAAGTTCTCGCCACGGGGCAGCAAGATCGTGGTGGACTGCGCCGCCGACGCACACCACGCCACATTGCGCGTCACCGACGAAGGCCCCGGCATCCCCCCGGACGAGTTGCCCTTCCTGTTCGACCGCTTCTTCCGTGGCGCGGGCGCGCGCGCGTCCGAGAACGAGGGAGTGGGTCTTGGGCTGGCCCTGTCGCAATCGATCATCCATGCTCAGGGCGGGCATATCGAGGCCGCCAACGGGCCCGACGGCGGCGCGGTGTTCACGGTCAGGATTCCGCTGGCACTGCGCGAAGCCGGTTCCTGAAGAAGAATTCAGTGTACGGAGCAGCACCCCGTCGATACACTCCGTCCCATCAAAGCTCGCCTGGGGAGGACCCTCAAATGGACTGTTGTTCTAGTCGATATCCAACACAAGGTTAAGCAGGCCACCCACATCCTTTTTTGTCGCTGGCTTGCATCGATCCATCGCAAGTCACGCAGCGGCAATCACGGGCGCCCCAGCCCGCCGCGCGCCACTCGCACGCGCCTGCCCCGGCAGGCACCATGCTGTTCCGCCATGGTCGGCAGGACAGCGAAGGAGTCGGAAATGCGCAAGTTCCTCGCATCCACCACCCGGACCTCCGCGCTCACTGAGCGTCTGGTCTCCCCGTTCCTGCGCGCCCAGACGCAGTCGAACACCTCGACCTCGACCACGAACTCGAAATCACCCGGCCAGGCCGGCCGCACGGACGCCCCGAGAACCGATCGGGAATACGCCGATGCGGCCATCCGGTTCTGCCGCACGCTCTGGTAAGACGCGTCCGCGATCCATACGCCAGTTGTACGCCACGGCACGCACGTGCCGTGTCCTGCCACATGCCAGCCACGGCTGCCATGTGGCGTCATGATTTCCACGTCCGTCGAGCATGTCCATCGAAGCCATCCAGAACATCAACCTAGAGTCGCTCCTCGACACCAGCATCAGCCTGGTTACCGCCTTCGTGCTTGGCGGGGTCATCGGCTATGAACGCCAGTACCGCCAGCGCACCGCCGGCCTGCGCACCAACGTGCTGGTCGCCGTGGGCGCGGCCATTTTCGTCGACATGGCCAACCGACTGGCCGGCCACGACGGCGCGGTGCGCGTAGTGGCCTACGTGGTATCCGGCATCGGCTTTCTTGGTGCGGGCGTGATCATGCGCGAGGAAGGCAATGTGCGCGGCCTGAACACCGCTGCCACGCTGTGGGGCTCCGCCGCGGTCGGCGCCAGCGCGGGCGCGGACCTGATCATCGAGGCCGGCTTGGGCAGCATGTTCGTGCTGGCCGCCAACACGCTGCTGCGTCCCGTGGTCAATCGCATCAACCAGCAGCCAATCGACACGCCTGCGGTCGAGGTGACCAACACGGTCTACGTGATCACGCCACGCCATCGCCAGAAAGAGGCATTGCGGCTGCTGTCGGACATGCTGGAAGCCAGCAACCACCCCACGCGCGATCTGGTGGTTCACGCATTCGGCGCGAACGATATCGAGATCGAAGCCGTGCTCATGGCCACTTCGGTCGACGGCGACGAGCTGGATGCCGTGGTGGCACGGCTTTCGGCATGTGAAGCCGTAAGCCAGGCGTTCTGGAGTCCGAGCACCACGGAATAGCGGCGCCCGAAGGCGCCGCCAGAGTGAACCCCGCCCCGCTCAGCGATCGTTGCGGATCGGCCCGTACTCGACGGGCACCCATGTATAGCCGACCTGCTCGCGCCGCACATGTCCGATGCCCGGGAACGGCAGGTGCGCGCCGCCTACCCAGTGCTTGTCGCGGGCGGCGTCGGCCAGCACGCGGTTACGCGTCATCACGGCCTGATGGCTGTCGGTATCGAACTCGATCGCCACCTGCGGGCTGCGGAACTGCACCGCGTGGCTATGGATGACATCGCCCCACAGCAGCAGTTTTTCCCTGCCGGACGTGAACAGATAGCCGACATGCCCCGGCGTGTGGCCAAATTCTGGCACCGCGCGCACGCCAGGCACGAGTTCGTCACCTGCGCCGGCACTGGCACTGAAGGTGCGGAATCGGCCGGCTGCCCGGTAAGGCGCCACCGCGTCACGTGCCATGGCAAACAGACCCTGCGCATCCTTGGGTGCTGCCGCGGCCTTCGACTCGTCGAGCCAGTAGTCCGCGTCGGCCTTGTCGGCATAGACAGTGGCGGCGGGAAACGCCGCCGTGCCATTGGCAAGCAGACCACAGGCGTGATCGGCGTGCAGGTGGGTCAGCAGAATGGTGTCCACCTGTTCCGGCTCGTAGCCGGCCGCGTGCAGGTTCTCTCGGATCCGTCCCAGCGTCGGGCCGAAACATGCCGACGCGCCGGTATCGACCAGAATCAGATGGCTGCCGGTATTGACCAGATAGGCATTGACCGCTGTCTGCATGCCGGGTGTCGATTCGACGAACATGCGCGCGAGCAACCGTTGCACCTCGCGCGCGCTGGTGTACTTGAACAGCTTCGGATCGAGATCGATATAGCCGTCGTACAGCGCGGTGACTTCGAACTGGCCGACCATCATGCGGTAGTAGCCGGGCACCTGCGTCTTCTTTTGCGCGTGCACAGGCGCTTGCGCACACGCATCGGTCGGCATCGCGGGCAGGACCAGTGTCGCGGCCGCGAGCAGCGTGGCGGAAACCAGCGTCTGGAACACGCGCTTGCCGGACCCCATTCCGGCACGAAGCGGAGTTGAATGCAGCTTCATGAGAGATTCCTTCTGAATGTGGATGTCGATGGAAACTGACGATGTCGCTGAACACATGCCGGCGTGCTGCATCTGCGACGACGCCGGCAGGCGTAACGGCTATCTTAATCCACCCGGGATGCATCGGCTTGCATTCGAAGACACGCGGCCTACCATTGACTGGGTAGGCACCCATGCAGGAGAGCAAGTCATGGAACTCAGCGCGGTGCCGGTATCCAAGCCGGCAGACACCAACTTCATCTTCGGACAGTCACATTTCATCAAGACCGTCGAGGATCTGCACGAGGCACTCGTCGGCACGGTACCCGGCATCCGCTTCGGCATCGCCTTCTGCGAGGCATCGGGCAAACGGCTCGTGCGCTGGTCTGGCACCGACGAGGCGATGATCGACCTGGCCTGCCAGAACGCCACCGCGATCGCGGCTGGGCATACCTTCCTGATCTTTCTTGGGGATGGGTTTTTTCCCGTCAACGTGCTCGGCGCCGTGCGCGCCGTGCCCGAGGTATGCCGCATTTACTGTGCCACCGCGAACCCGACGGAGGTCATCGTCGCGCAGACGGATCTTGGCCGGGCCGTGCTCGGCGTCGTCGATGGAGAACCGCCGCTGGGCATCGAGACCGCCGCCGATATCGCCGACCGGAAGCAACTGCTGCGGCAGATTGGCTACAAGCTCTGAGTGGGAGGGAGCGATGGCCAGTATCGCGCGTGTCGCGCGTTTCGCTTGTATTGCCCGTATCGTCCATGAGGCACCGCCACAACCCCGGATCACCGAGGTCGTGGCCTGACGATGTACGCCGACTACCGTTAGTCCGACTGGTACTTCGGCGAACGCGGCCCGTACAGAATACCGGTGGGCTGACCCGCCGACAGCAACCGGTCGCTCGCGGCTCCAGCCACGCCGTAGCTGCGATCCACCGTGTGGTTGATCACCTGGGCAACGGCCGCGGCAATCAGCGCACCCACCAGTCCGCCGCCGGCGTTACCGGAGTCGTCGGTGGCCGCGGCGGCCGAACCGCTCCACAGCGCGTCGCCGGTCTTCAGATCCACCAACTTCGCGCTCGCGGCCACGCGCGTTACGCTGCTGAGCACCTGATACTTCGAACCGTACTCGCTCACGGTCACGTATAGCGCGGCGTCGGCGCCGAAGATCTCGCGCAGCTTGGCCACTGGAACGGCGTGGATGTCACCCGGCACAGTCAACCCGTTCTGGCGGAACGTCTCGTCAACCAGCGCCACAGGCAGCACGTAGTAGCCCGACTCGGCCAGCGGCGCGGTGGACTGCGCCAGCATCGCGTAGGTCGCATTGATATCCGGCGACTCGTTCAACGGCGGCAGCACCACGATCGAACGCGGCCGGGCGGCCTTGTACGCCGAATAGTCAATTTGCTTGGTCGGCACGGCACAACCCGCGAACAGCGCCACGGCACCAAGGCCCGCGATATAGGTCAGGATTCGACGCATCATTTGGCGCTCCCGGTGGTGGCGTCGGACTTCGCTTCCGCCGTGTCAGCCTTGGCCTTGGCCGAGGCGTTGGTTGCGGCATCGGCTGCGGCCCCTGCGCTCACATCCTTGCGCGCATCGGTCTTCACATTACGCATCAGGAAATCCATATAGGGCGTGGCCTCCGGGAACAGCGTCTTCTCGGTCTGGAACTCCTTCACCATCTGGTCGCCCTTGCCCAGATTCAGATACAACATGCCAAGCTGGGCGTGATACCCCGGCGGCGGCGAGCCACCTTTCGCCTTCATCTTGTCCAGCCCGCTTTCCAGCGCCAGCACCTGTTCCTCCTTCGCGCCGTCCTTGAGGTACTGATAGACCTGGGTCTGATACCCCTCCCATTGATAGAGGGGCTTCGGCCCACTCGCACAACCCGCCAGCACGAGGCCGGCCGCCGACAAAAACGCTGCCTTGCGCAGCGTGACCATGCTCTTCATTTTTTCTTCCCGTCGTACAAAGAACAGCGATTACTGCTGCGGCTTCCACGCGCCGGATTCGATGGCGCCCACAAGGTTGTTCACCGCCTCGCGCATGGCCAGATCCATCACCTTGCCATTGAGCGTGGAGTCATAGCTCGCCGTGCCGCCAAAGCCGATCACCTCCCGGTTCGACAACTTGTACTCGCCCGCGCCCTGCGTCGAGTAAACGACCTCGGAGGTGCTGATGTTCACGATGTTCAGATTGACCTTGGCATAGGCCACCTGCTCCTTGCCGCGGCCCAGAATGCCGAACAGCTGCACGTCGCCGACTTCCTTGCGGCCAAATTCGGTGATGTCGCCGGTCACGACATAATCGGCGCCCTTGAGCTTCTGGGCCTGGTTCTTGATCGTCGCCTCGCGCTTCATCTCGTCCAGATTCTCGCGCTCCAGCACATTGAATCGATTGGTCTGCTGGAGGTGGGTCACCAGACTTGTCTTCGCCTGGCCGCTCAGCCGATCGATGCCGTCCGAGAACACACCGCGCATATAGTTCGAGCGGTTATCGAACTTGCCCACAGCGATCGGCGTGCGCACGCCGTTGTAGGGGCGGCTGGCGCTTTCCACCTTCTGCACGGCCACCGCCGTGGACGTCTCGGTCGCGCAGCCTGCCAACCCCAGCGCCGCCACGACACCCACCGCGGCATAGGTCTTGAATCGAATCACGTAATTTCTCCTGTTTGACTACGTTGCTGAAAGCGGCGACAGCCGCCGGTATGAAAACTCAGTACTGATACGCCACCTGCATCCCGCCGGTGACGCCAGACGTATGAAAGGCAGCGGGCTTGTACACGGGCAGGCCGACAAAGAAGTCATAGGACAGCCGCCCGAACTTCGAACCAAAGCCACCGCGCAGGCCCAGCACCGCGCCGATCAGTTGCGTGCCAACCAGCCCGACCGTCGACGGCCCGAACACACGTCCGTAGTCCAGCCCCGCATACAGCGCCTGCCCGGTGTTGGCGACGGGTGCCTGCAGTTCGTTGCGCCAGTAGAAGCCACTATCGCCGGCCAACAGCATCTCACCGTCGAAGCCGCGCACCGTATAGCGGCTGCCGATGGTCATCATGTCCAGCGCATACAGGCGATCACCGGTGTACTGGCCACGGAAGGTCGTCACGTAACGCAGCATCTGCTCGCCAAGCCGGAAGGGCGCCGACAGATTGGCATCGGCCACGACCATGCTGTAGCGCCATGTCGGCCCGCCGTTCACAGCCAGCGTATCGGCCTGCGAACCGAATCCGCCGATGCCCTGGCGATACACGAGGCTGCCATCGAACTGCGCCGCGCCGAAGTAATGGCGATCGGTGAAGCCGGCCTCCACAAACGTGTTGTTGCGCCGCTGCTGGGGGATTGCCGTGTCCTCGATGAAGCTCTCGCCAAAGCGGCGCGAGAGCCGGAACTGCAGACCCAGCACGTCGTTCTGGCTGCGGCGAAGCACGCGTTGCAGCTTCATGTCCACCGTCTGCGAATTCCCGCTTGAGACAAAGGTCTGGTTGACGCCCGCAATCTGCTGGTAGTACGTGTTCGAGTACGCGGACAGCGTGCCCGTCCAGTAACCCCACGGCACCGAGTAGAAGCCGTTCCAGCCATGCGTGCCGTGCTTCCGGTTGCCAAGCTCAACGTCCTGCATATAGCCGACGTTGAACAGATCGTTGAGACCCAGTGGGTTATCGATGCCCAGACTCAGATTGCCGAGCCATTTGCCCGTTGCCTCCGTGCCCGAGTTGTCGATCGACGCCACCACGGTCCACGCCTTCGCCCGCTTGACCGCGATGACTACATCGCTCACGCCCGGCACGGCAGTCGGCACGATCTGCATCTCCGCATCCTGACTGGCCACGCGCTTCATCTGCTCCAGCCCCTGCTCCAGATCGCGCAGATTCAGCAGATCGCCCGAACGTGCCGGAAACGCGGACTTCCACGTGCCGCGCGTGTCCGGTTCCGCAAAACGCAACTCGCCGATCACGCCGGGGATCAGCGCCAACCGCAATGTGCCGGTGCTGAGATCCTGCTGCGGCAGTAACACGCGCGTGGTGACATAGCCTCGGCTCAGAATGGTCTGAGACACACCCTTGGTCAGCATATCCAGGCCCTGCCTGCCGACACACGCACCCTGATAGTGATCGAGCCATGCACGGGCAAAAGCAAACGGGTCCATCGGCAGCGTAGAGGCACCGTGTACCTGGACGCTATCGGGCAGATCGGCAGGGACGTCGAGCACGAAGCGGTCGATGCGGAAACATGGCGTCTCGGTCGGCAGCGTCGGATAGGCGAGCGGCGTCACATCCTGCGCGCGCACGCCGGGCGCTTCAATGGCCTGGGCGCGCTCGCGGGCTTCCTGTTGCTGGCGGGTGAGTTGTTGTTGATCGGCGGCGGTGGTGGCCGGGCTCCGGCCCGGGCCAGTCGGCTGCGCCTCCGCGCACGTGGAAAGGCCGAGCAGAAGCAGGCTCGCATGAAGTGGGCGAGTCATCGCCATCGACTTGATTCTCATGGGTTAATGCTTCAATTCGACGCCAGTCATCGTGCCGCCCGTAGGCATGGCGGCGAGACACGATGCGTCAAGTAGTGCCATGAGATTGCTTGCGACACCAGTGGCGCCGGTGGTCGTGCCACTGTCGGTACCACCACCACAGACCGCAATGGCGGTAGCCGTTGCGAGCAGGGAAAATGCGAGCGTCTTCTTCATGCAGTTATGCCCCTTATCGGAGAGTTGGTTAGGGGGCGTTGGTCGGTCTGGTGCCGTTTTGGTTGAAGTAATTGAGGACTACTGGCTCTGAAATCTGGCCGAAATGAAGATCAGTGGCCGGGAAGCTTTTTTCACGGCGGGCGCATTAGTCTTGCTCCCGGTAGTTTTTGCAATACAAGCAGTCCGTCAGCGTTTTCCGATAATGAAAACTACTGCATGCACGTCACCTCCGTGACCCTTGGTCGTCTTGTCGATTCACTTGTCGTCCTTCTCGTAGGTCCGCTTTGCTTTGCGCCATTCCGATTCACCGAAGGGCCTTAGACCAATCAGTGCAGCGCGAGAACTAAGGCCTCCCAGCAGCATTGCAGCGAAGCCACCGAGAATCATCACGATACTCGCCCACTTTGGAAGCCAATCCAACCCCAATCCTGCCGCTCCGATCCCGGCACCGAGGAAGATTATCAGCCCACGCATCAGCGCGGTGAGGTTTCCATCCTTTATCATTTTCATATTACTTTTCCGACGTCGTTGTCCTGTTCCAACCTTTGTTTATCCAAGCTTTAATGTTATCCATGGCACCGGTAGCCTTTATTCCCTCCCCAAATTCATTGATCACAGGTCCAGCCATGGGATAACGTTCACCAAGAAAATAGCCGGTGGCACCTAGAGCGCCCTCGCCAAGATACTGGCCCACGTCCGGTCTTGCCAGTTGCTCCACACCTCCTGCAATTACACTCGCGACCGTACTTACGAAAGATATCGTGCCGGCAGTCGTCGACACGACGGGATTTGGAGAGCTTGCAGCAATGGCACCTGCTGCTGCGCCCAGCCGTCCTGTCTGGGTGCCAAAGTTGCTTGCTGCATCAGCAACTTGAACCCTTCGCCTTGCCACCTCCTCCGCGCTATATGGAGTTGGAAGTCCTGCTGCGCAATCAGTCTGTCCACCTCCACATTTTGCGGTGGACAGTAACCCTGGTGAGTAGCTGACCTTCGGAACATTACTAAAGTCCATTCGGCTTGTATAAGGCACATCCCCCTGCATCGTCCTCCGCTGCGCTTGGATGTAAGCAATGAAGCCAGCATCTGGCTGCGCTTGTATTTCCCGGATCTGCGTCGTACCTGTTATCGAAGTCCACTGCACACCGGTATCTGTCGGCTTTGTGGTCACCGCATCAATCTGATCGGGTGTACCGTATTCCAGCACGGTACCGTTCATATCGACGACGTTGGACAGGCGCATCTGCGCTTCAATCTGCTCGGCCGTGTACTTGCCGTTGCTTTTGGCCACCATCTTCTGCGCCAGCATCTTCTCATCCGGATGCAACTGCCGATTAAACCGATCCACATTCGCCGCCGTCGCAGCCCCTGAACCGCCTCCCACCGCCAACCCAATCCCGCCCGCTGCGACGTTCGACACCAGATTGCCAATCGCCTCGTTCAGATCGGCGTTGCCGCTTCCCACGCTGCTGGCAATCGTCTGGCTCAGCTCGTTCAGCGTCTTGCCCGCCAGCGAAGCCGCCCCCGCACCTGCGGCACCCGCGACCGCATTGCCGCCGCCCAGCCCCACGATCAGCGCGCCGCCCGCGGCATGGAGTGCCGCGCGATTCGCTCCACCCTCCTCCCATAGCGCCGCCTCATCCCGATACTGCTGCGCCAACTCCTTATTGCCCGCGTCGCTGGCTTCCTTGGCCTTCGCAAGCGCGGCCCGCTCCTTGCTCCCCGCAATATCCCCTACCGTCTTCGCCACCGCCTCCCCAGCCGCCTGCGCCGCCGCCATCATGTCGGCCTGCTTGCCCAGCACGTTGGCCAGATCCGGGTTCTTGCCCACCGTCGTGTTCGTGTTCGACGTCTCGCGGTTCAGCGTCGCCACGTCCTGCTTCTGGTTGCCCTCATCGTTAATGACGATCGTGCCTGCCGCGACACCCGATTGCGCCACGCCTCGCTGGCTGCCGCTCTCGTGCTGCGGAATCATCGGGCTCACGCCACCGGTGTTCCTGCCTGACGTCGGACCCGAGTTCTTGTCCTCCACCTTCGGCTCGAAGGTGAAGCCACCACTCACCCCCAACGACGTGGCGCTGTAGTCCGACTGGTTCTCCATGTCGCCCCAGGACAGCGTGCCCGTGGACAGCCGGTTCTTGTCCGGGCTGGCCGTGCTCGCGATCACCGCCTCCTTCAGGTCCGTGTTGCCCTTCACATCGAGATCGAAGCCGCCTTCAGCCACACCGCGCTTTCGGCAAGGCAGCGCAAATGTCATTTCGATTTGGAATCGTCGGAGTCTCGGTTGGTCGAATCTTCCAACTCGATAGTCTTCTCGGGCTCGTCATATGTGGCCTTGGCACGGCGCCATGGCGAAGTATCAAAGGGGCGCAGGTGAAGCGCCGAGGCTTTTGCAGAGTATCCGCCAATCGCCATCAAGGCCATACCAAGAGATATTCCAAAAATCCTGATCGACCCATAATAATACTCAACAAATGCATAAACGACAGTTATTCCAATTAAAAATAGAACTACGCAAACAATCCCTCTTAAATTCCCATCCCTAACAAACAAGCCCATATAAAACTCCAACAGTATTTATTTGTTTATGAAATTATTAATATCATTAGCGGGCCTTGAACCCTTAAATGATTCCATTACCTCATTGACTCCCGGGCTCAATACAGGACCGACAACCGGAATCTTGCTTGAAAGATCTACGCCGAGTGATGTAGTTGTTTCAATAACCATTTGACCAACGTTTGGTTTTACTGCTTGAACGATCGCAGTCGCCCCCAGATTTACAACTGCCCCACCTGCCGCAACAGCCTCCGCAAGCGGCACATGCGGACCCGGAACACTAGCAGCCGCTGTCGCAGCAGCAGATACACGCCCCGCCTGAGCTCCCACAAATCCCGCCGTATCTGCAGTGGCTTCGCGAAATGCATTCTTGTGTTGATCGTCTGCCCAACCACCGCGCGTCGGAACGAGGTAACTCATGCCGCTTTGGCCAGGCTTCGGATCATTGAGCCGCTCCCATGGAACGCCGCTATAGGCATCCTTTGTCATTCCAAAGAAGACAGATTTCTGATCGGAAATATTGTCCATCGTCGTGTAGGTGAAGTATCCCTGCGCCTGCTGACCTTTGATCCAAGCTCTTTCACTAACAAGAGATTCTCCTGTCAAGGTACTCACATAATTGGAACTGTACAGAAGACTTCCCGCTGGATACTGAGCCCAGCATTTCACCTCATAACATGCTGCCTGCCTAAGTCTCTCCGCCTTGGCGCTGTCATCGCCTGCTGCAGCTTGAATCAGCTTCTTTTCAGTAACGCGTAGTTGGCGATTGAAACGGTCAACGTTAGCCGCTGTCGCGGCACCCGAGCCAGCGCCTACGACTGCACCGATGCTTCCCGCAACGATGTTGGCAGCGATATTTCCCACGGTCTCGTCAAGCGCGGCATTACCAGTATCCGCACCAGTGGCAATGGCGTTCCTGAGTTCGTCGAGCTTCTTGCCGGCAATCGACGCCGCGCCGGCACCCGCAGCCCCCGCCACGGCATTCCCCCCACCCAATCCTGCAATCAGCGCACCTCCCGCAGCTTGCAGCGTCGCACGGTAACTGCCTCCTTCCTCCCATCGTCTAGCTTCATCCTCATACTGAGTTGCGAGGGCGAGGTCGCCCGCATCGCGCGCCACTTGCGCCGCTGCGCGAGCGTCACGTTCTTTTCCATTTGCGACGTCCCCTACCGTCTTCGCCACCGCCTCCCCAGCCGCCTGCGCCGCCGCCATGATGTCGGCCTGCTTGCCCAGCACGTTGGCCAGATCCGGGTTCTTGCCCACCGTCGTGTTCGTGTTCGACGTCTCCCGGTTCAGCGTCGCCACGTCCTGCTTCTGGTTCGCCGCATCGTTAATGACAATCGTGCCCGCCGCGACACCCGATTGCGCCACGCCTCGCTGGCTGCCGCTCTCGTGCTGCGGAATCATCGGGCTCACGCCGCCGGTGTTCCTGCCTGACGTCGGACCCGATTTCTTGTCCTCCGCCTTCGGCCCGAAGGTGAAGCCTCCACTCACACCCAACGACGTGGCGCTGTAGTCCGACTGGTTCTCCATGTCGCTCCAGGACAGCGTGCCCGTGGACAGCCGGTTCTTGTCCGGGCTGGCCGTGCTCGCGATCACCGCCCCCTTCAGGTCCGTGTTGCCCTTCACATCGAGATCGAAGCCGCCTTCGCCCGCCCGGATCCCCGTTTGCTCGCTCACGTTGGCGTACTTGCCGTCACCCTTGCCCATCGACGCGGTGAACGATCCCGAGAGGCCAGCACCCTGGCTCCACCCGATACCGCCACCCACGCTCTGCTGACGGGCCTCGCTGTCCTCGGTGTCCTGACGGCTCGCGAGATTCAGGTTGCCGCCGACATCGGCCGATACCTTGCCGCCGCTGACCACGCCACCCAGAAGGTTGGTGTCCTTGCCCGATACGATCGACACGGACTCGCTGCCGCTCACGTGGCTGTTGCCCTGCGTCGTGCCCGTGCCATCGGCATGGCCCTTGCTGGTCGAGGCCGATGCCGAGACCCCGAAGCCTGCCGCGCTGACCGACACCCCGATGCTCCCGCTGCTCGACTTGTTCGTGCTGCGGTTCTCGTACGTGTCGGTGGCCGACACGATGTTCACATCGCCCCTGGCGTCGAGCCCGACCTTGTTGGCCCCGATATCCGAGCCAACGATGTCCAGATTGCCAGCGGTCTTGTTTCCGGCAGCATCCACGCCCGTGGCGGTGAACGTGGCCGTGCCGCCTGCCTGGATGTTCGATCCTGTGTGCGTGGTGCTGTCCTGCGTCAGCGTCTGCTTGCTCTGGCTGGTGCCGAACGACAGCGTGAGCGCCGTGCCCGCTGGCCCCTTCCCATCGGCCAGGCTCTTGACGGCATCCCCTGCACCCATCGCCGCGTCGTAGGCATCCCGCCCTGCCGCGATCCCCCAGAGCGCCGACGCGCGGCCGTCCTGGCTCTTCGTCGCGGCCCCCGCCTTCTGCCCCGCGTTAATGGCCGAACCGATCGCGCCGCCGCCCACGCCCAGCGTGAAGCCGGTCTGCTTCACTTCGTGGGTTTCGTCGTGGTGAAGCAAGAACCAATCGTAGCTCTTGGGGTACTTTTGTATATGACGCAATGCTCTCAACGTTCTTCAGCCGTGTAGATACAAACTAGCTCTGCACCCCAGGATGGCTCAATAGCAAAAAGCCTTAGTGCACCAGTCTGAATGTCTGAAACATAAGCGTCAGCTGCCTCTCGTGAAATCAGACAAGTGCCGTCGGATAGTGAATTTGCCCATGTAACCAGTTGATTCAGAGCAACTCTATCCAACTGCATGGACTCTGAGTGAAGTACGCGCGAAACGATATTTTGCGAAACGTAATCGGTGATTCTGATCGTCTTAACGCCGCACAATTTCATCGAGACCTCGCTTCCATCGCTGCACACCAAGCCTAAGGAGATTTTCTTGTCCTTCTTTTCGTGTGCAACCGATACCAATTCTGCGTCGTGCAGTTCCGCGTACTGATTAGCTTGATTTTTCATGATCACCTCCTACGGCTTACCTGGAAGTATAGGGGTTCCTGGGATACCGGGATTGGTGCTCCAAGTATCAGGATCACTTCTATTCGGTGTCTTAGTTAGGCACTGACCTTTCCATCCACTCGTAGGATGAACTTGACGCCGTCGCTGACAGCCTCAACGGCCGGATCTCTTGCAGACTAGCTCAACGCCTCCAACTCTCGGAAGAACGAGTCAAGATTAACTGGATAACGAAATCTGACACGATCTACCTCACCCGACACCTCCTCCCCTAAACTTCCAACCCCAACATAAAGTGATGGTATTTTTACACCCCTCATTCCAAAACAAATTTCATGACGCCGCCTATACTCAAACAGCATGTCCAACTGCTCGTCAGAATAATTATCTGGACTCTCATATATTTTATCTATTGATTTAGCAATAGAACAATCCCAACTCACAAAATCAGGGAGCGACTCCATTTTTATGGATGTTCTATTTTCGGCGAACCAAGAAACTAACTCACCAAAATCCCATTTAACATCAACAAGAATGCGATCGATACTATTACCTATAACAGCAAGTACGATTCTACCAATGCGCGCTGACTCCGAAAATCCAAAACTCAATGGCGACACATTCGTCATCGGATAAAAATCAAGCTTCAAATTATTCATTGCTTCCCCTTAATGAGCTTTCCATACTCCGATTTTGTTATGTCTCCTTTCTGCAGTAACGCTCTCAAAACATTAGCAGGAACTTCGTTTCCGGGAACTGGGTACCCATGCCATCCTCCAACGTTGTCGGGTTGAAACTCATATACCTTACCGTCAGAAACGCCATAGCGCTGCTTTCCACCTTGCACAGAATTGTTAAGCACTCGTTGAGCCGCTAGCTCGTCCAGATCCATAGGAGTCCCCCAACCACCAGCGTCGTGTTTTGGGCTGGGAACGTATTTTGGAACTCCATCAGCATTGCTAAGAATCGCCCCAAGACCCTCGACAATCTTCAGTGGATTGGGCAATACTCCGCCAATTACGGCCCCAATGGCATCTGCCGTATCGACAATCGGCTGGATAATTGGCTTGGATTGATTATTCTTTGACTGATCCGGCGTCCCTGTTACCGCAACCTCACTTGGATCCGCAGGCTTACCCGGTGTCTGGAACGGCTTCTGCGGTTGTCCTGGCGTTGAGATCGGTAGCGGTGGCTGGACGGGCTTGAGACTAAGCCAATTATTCTCAATCTCAAACGTCGCCGCATTCGTCGCCGTCGCTGCATCCACCCCCGACGCCCCAGCCGCACCCGCCACGCCGGCCACCAGACTCTGGATCGCATTCTCCCGCGCCTGCTTCTGCCCCGGCGTCAAGCCTTCCGGCGGCGACAGCAGACTACCGATCACCGAGCTGGCCGCCGCACCCATCGCGCCCGCCCCGCAACCCTGGCCGGCGCCC
>NZ_ANKP01000257.1:0-4138 GCF_000319775.1 Cupriavidus sp. HMR-1 | reverse complement strand
CAGGCTGCTGAAATACCGGCAGCGAACGTCAGCGCGACGACTTGCTGAATCGTTAATCTGAGGACTCCATACAATCCCACGTTCATGCGCGGCGCTGACACCTGCACCGAAAGTTTGTTCACCATGCGGCGGCTGGAAGATTTCGTGCCGAAGTCCCACCCCCTGCGCGCGATCCGCACCATGGCGAACCAGGCGCTGGCGAAGATGGATCGGCTGTTCGCGCAAATGTACGAGGCCGATATCAAGGGTGGCCGGCCCAGCATCGCGCCGGAGAAGTTGCTGCGGGCCATGCTGCTGCAGGTGCTCTACAGCGTCCGGTCGGAGCGCCAGCTCATGGAACAGACGCACTACAACTTGCTGTTTCGCTGGTTCATTGGCCTGGCGATGGATGATGTGGTCTGGGTGCCCAGCGTCTTCAGCAAGAACCGGGAACGGCTGATCAAGCACGATGCTGTGATCGACTTCTTCAACGAAGTGCTGGCCATCGCGCAGAAGAAGGACTGGCTGTCGGGCGAGCACTTCAGCGTCGACGGCACGTTGATTAAGGCGTGGGCTGGCCACAAGAGCTTTGTACGCAAGGATGGCGACGACCAAGACGATAACGACGGTGCTGACTTCAAGGGTGAAAAGCGCAGCAACGAGACGCACGAGTCCAAAACCGATCCCGATGCCAAGCTGTACCGCAAGGGCAAAACCGCCAGTGAACTGCGTTACATGGGTCATACCCTGAGCGACAACCGCCACGGCCTGGTGGTGAGCGCCATGGTGACCAATGCGGACGGACACGCCGAGCGCGAGGCCGCGAAGGTCATGCTCAACGATGCCAGGCAGGTGATTGAGGACCTGAATGTGGAAGTCACCGTGGGTGCGGACAAGGGCTACGACGCGCACGAGTTCATTCAAGCCTGCCTGGAGTTGAAGGTGACGCCGCACGTCGCACAAAACACCTCTGGCCGCCGCTCGGCCGTTCCCGACGCCATTGCAGGCACCAAGGGTTATGCCATCTCACAGCAGAAGCGCAAGCTGATTGAACAAGGCTTTGGATGGGCCAAGACCGTTGGGCGCATGCGCCAGGTGATGGTGCGCGGACTAAAGAAGGTCGATCAAATGTTTGTGCTGAGCATGGCCGCCTACAACCTCGTGCGCATGCGTTCGCTGGGACAAATCCGTCCGCAGTTGCAGTAATCGCGGCAATGAGGCCGGAAACGGTCGCCAAATCAACGAAAAAGTCGGTGAAGTGACGATCAGCTTCCGGATTGTGAAAAATAGCGAGCCCATCAGCCTTGCAGAGGGAAGCTTCGCTTTTATGCGGCTAGTACTTCAGCAGCCTGTTAGGCAAACAGCTTTCTACCGTCGTCCGGAAAAGCCGCATTGAAAAAGCGAGCTTTCTCCGATCTGAGCGCCCACTCGCTTTCGTAACCTTCACGTGAGCTTGACATTGCGTTCAGACCGATACGCTGTTTGTCGGGACATCAACAGAGAGTCGAAATGCCTCAAGGAAAAGATAAAAAAACTCAGGTCGAGCCGCAGGCCGACATCGTCAACTTCTCGGGTAACCAGGACACGGCACGCTACGCCGTTGCACTACGGCAGGCCTTCGGCGACATCCCAGTCAGCGACGATATGCTGAGCCGCTTGCTGGAATGCATCCGGAACATCCAACGCACCACTGACAAGATCAAGCGCCTAATCCTGGATATGGGCGCGGACCTTCAGCAGATTCACGATTCAGCCACCGAGATCGCCATCAGCCATTACGGCGATTCGAGAGCCGCCCGCTCTCGCGGCTGGGATCTCTTCTTCCATATCGCAGAGCACAACCTCGATCTATCGAGAAGCAAGGCAGAGCTATACCTGAATCTCTATCGACGCTTCCTGAGCCACAATGGTGCGCTGTCGAAACTGAATGTTGGCGAGCTTATGATCCTTCGCCGAAACGACTACACGGACGATGAGATTGACGCCGTCATCGAGTACAAAGAGACGGACCCTAGCTACCACCGAGACAACATCCGGAAGTTCGTGGATAAGCTGCGGCGCCAACAGGACGACCTATCAGAAGTACAGAACAGGCTCGACATCGCTACCGGCGAACTCGCCAGCACGGTCGCAGAGAACACGGAGAAAGACTTCGAGATCCGCAAACTGAACTCGGAAATTGCTAGGCTGACGGCAGCGTCCGATGCGAACAGCACCGCTCTGAGCGCAGCGCGCGAAGAACTGACACGTCAAAACGCAACATTCAGCCGACTGCAAATGCAGATCCACGATCTTGAACAGGAGAAGCAAGAACTTCAGTCTCGCATCGCCTACTCCAAATCCCATACTCGCCCCGAGACCGTTCCCATCGAGATCTTGCCTCCGGGATACGCTTCGCTCGAAGAAGCACTCGCTGCCAAAAATGAGCAACTAGCGGCGGCCCAATCAGAACTGACCGATCTTCAGAGCAAGCGCGACGCCATTGGCCATGAAATCGCCGAAAACCAGGACGCGCTGGACCGCCGCACCCGCGCGAGTGAGTCGCTGCAGAAGCTCGTGCAAATGTTCGAGTCGCTTGTTTCGACATTCGCGAGCGCCCAATTGGCGGTTCAGCTTGACGGCGAAGTCGAAAAGTACCGCCCGACGTTGAGCGTACTTGACAGCATTGTCGTCCGCCTCCAGGCAGACATTCGCGCAGCTCTGAAGTCCGTATAAGAGGAAAAGATATTATGCGACCCCATTCTCCGACCGCGGACTTCGAACGACTGTTGCTTTCGCGGATGACCCGAGACCGAATCCGCTCGGCCAACTATCACTTGACCGATCACTTGGCTGAAATTCTCTCGCACCACCCCGAGCTCGAGGCGACGCTTCAGATCGGGCACGATAATGTGGAGCGTGTTCGTCAGGCCGAGGTGACACAGCGCGAGCTGATGGGGACACCCTTCCTCGTCGTCACTCCAACGCTCACCGATGTCCAAGACTGGCGCTGTCTGGCAGAGAACACAACGACCACGCTGGCTATCGACGAGCTGCGCTCCAACATGCCGGCGTGGGACACTGACGACAAGCTACGCCTCTTCTATAACAACCGCCACTACATCTGGCTGCTGGCAGAACTGCTCCATGTCAGCATCCTGGCCGCGCCGCTTCTGGGTCTGAGCAGGGACCTCGCAGAGTATCTCCGATCACTGCCTCAGCACGTGCTTGACCGTGCAATTGCTCGCATCGACTTTCCGATTTTCAAATGGCGCCTTCCAAGCAAGCCGTTCTGGATCGATTTCGATACGGACCGGATCATGCCAGACACTCTTGCGCACCATTTCATCGCGACAACGCCAATGCGTGCGGACAAGCTCTCTGGCAAGCATAGTTGGACTCGCCTTACATTGGAGCCGGTTGCGAAACGCGTCTACTCGGATCTGATGATTCGTCAAAAATTCCGCGCGTCCATCGTAGCGTCGCTGCTTGGGATGAGCGGTACATACACCCGAAACCAGTTCCAGCAAATCCACGGCGAATCCTCGCCGTCCGGCCAGCTCCCATCGTCTACCGCCTGGTACTTCGAACATGCAACGCACCGCCTACAAGCCACGGCAATGGTGTCGTTTTACAGGATGGCCCAGGCTTTCGGCGCCAACGTTCCAGAGGCGTTAATCGCCGCATACGACCTATTCGAGAAGATATTCGGCACGATATCGAAAATATCGGCGGACCGGGCTTGCCACATCTGCCGAATCATCTCGACAGAGGCCACGCTAGAATTGGCGCCTTGTCGCGTGTGCAGGACCCCGTATCTCATTGCCAACACGGCCCCGCGCATCGAGCTCAGCCACAATTTTTCCTGCCCCAACTGCAGCGGCGCGCTCGGTGGCCCGCATGCCGATTCCCGAAAGAGGAGGAAATAACTGTATGTATATTGCGCTTTGGCTTCCGGCCGTACTGGCCTTCTTTCTAGCGCCTCGCGTAGGGCGCAATCGCTTTCTCTGGGCAGCGATCTGCTTCTGCACGTCGTTGATTGGCCTTGTCGCTTTGATCCTGCTACCCAGTCGGAAGCATCCGAAGTTGGCAGACTATCTACAGGCGCATCCGGAGTGTCAGACAACACACGGCGTCACCTGCGCCTACTGCGGATCGCGGAGCATCCGCCTGTGGCGGG
>NZ_ANKP01000256.1:0-6281 GCF_000319775.1 Cupriavidus sp. HMR-1 | reverse complement strand
CGTGGTGCTGGCTTCGGGCTCGCTGCCGAAGGCCGTGGCGATGATCGTGCTGGGCCTGTTGCTGGGTCTGGTCGGTACCGACGTGAACTCGGGCGCCGCGCGCTTCTCGTTCGACGTGCCTGAACTGACCGACGGCATCGACTTCGTGGCACTGGCCATGGGTATGTTCGGCTTCGCGGAAATCATCGCGAACCTGGAGCAGAAGGAAGCCCGTGAGACGTTCACGAACAAGGTCACGAACCTGTGGCCGACCAAGGAGGACTTCAGGCGCATGATTCCGGCAGTGCTGCGTGGCACGGCGCTGGGTTCGGCACTGGGTATCCTGCCGGGTGGCGGTGCTGCGCTGGCTTCGTTTGCGGCCTACTCGCTGGAAAAGAAGACGTCGAAGTTCTCGCACGAGTTCGGCAAGGGTGCGATCGAAGGCGTCGCAGGTCCGGAATCGGCCAACAACGCCGCTGCCCAGACCTCGTTCATCCCGCTGCTGACGCTGGGCATTCCGCCCAACGCCGTGATGGCGCTGATGGTCGGTGCGATGACGATCCACAACATCCAGCCTGGTCCGCAGGTGATGAGCAGCAACCCCGCGCTGTTCTGGGGCCTGATCGCTTCGATGTGGATCGGCAACCTGATGCTGATCATCCTGAACCTGCCGATGATCGGCGTGTGGGTGAAGCTGCTGACCGTGCCGTATCGCTTCCTCTACCCGGCGATTCTGGTCTTCTGCTGCATCGGCGTGTACTCGGTGAACAACCAGACGTTCGACGTGTTCATGGCTGCTGCCTTCGGCGTGATCGGTTACCTGTTCCTGAAGCTGAAGTGCGAACCCGCACCGCTGCTGCTGGGCTTCGTGCTCGGACCGATGATGGAAGAGAACTTCCGCCGCTCGCTGCTGCTGTCGCGTGGTGACTTCACCGTGTTCGTGACGCGTCCGCTGTCGATGGGCCTGCTGATTGCTGCTGCCGCACTGGTGGCCGTGGTGGCACTGCCGTCGATCAAGGCGAAGCGCGAAGAAGCGTTCCAGGAAGAGTAATTCTGACGACAAGCGCCGGCGCCATGCCGGCGCGAGCCGAGTAAGCTTGCGGGGGTGCCAAAAGCGCCCCCGTTTCTTTGAAGCACTGATAGGACTGCCCGACTGCGCTGCAGTCATGGGCTGCGCACGATGATTCGATTCTCCGCACCGCTAGTTGCGTTGCCTGCGCCCATGAAAACGCCATCGCTCGATCGTATCGTTTCCAGGCTTTATATCCTCCGGCTTGTCCAGGCCAGTCCATCCACGGTATTCAACCTGATGGAGCGGCTGCGCGAGCGAGGCATCGACAAGAATATCCGCGCGCTGCGCCCAATCCTGCGTAGCCTGTTGATGGCGCGATCCATTACCGCCGAACTTGTCGAGGGAAACGGCCGCGTCTACAGCATCACGGATGCGGGACGGGCCGAACTGGACGCCTACCTCGCACATCTCAACGTCCTTCAGGACGACATGAGCGAGACAGCCGAATAAACCAATGCAAATGCCGGTACGCTGCCTGGAATGAGGCGTGGTGCCGGCATCGTCATCCAAGCATTGTCGGTATCAGGGGTTCACCAACGAAGCATTCAACAACGCCACTGGCTTCGTCCACGAGAGATGAGATGCGTGTCGGCGCGCAGCATGAAAATGCGCCGGTGCAGCGTCTCGATGGAAACGCTGCACCGGCGCCGGGGTGGCAACTATGCTAGTGCGTCAGAGCTTTTCAAATGTGGCGTTCAGCTTGACCCTGTCGACGATTCTGTCGCCGGCACCGCTGACGGCATGCACGTCGAGCAGCTTTACGGCGTCTGTCATCGTGTAGCGGCCGGCCGGCAACGCGGTGTTGTCGTTGGCATGAACCCAGATATAGAGGTGCTGTAGTTTGTCCTTGAGCAACTCCGGCTCGGTCCAATAGTTCGCCGGGCTCAGGCGATAGCCATCGGCGGTCGTATTGACGGCGCGCGAAGCCCGGAATACCACGACGCGTTGATTGCCGTCCGGTCCCTTCATCATTACTTCAAGCCGCATTGGCGCGTCCTTGGGGTTCCCAACGGGAGTCGTCAGACCGAGCGAGGGCCGCCCGGCGACGAAATACAATTGCGATTCATCATCCGGATGCCAGGCGATATCGATACTCTCTGTCTCGCATGTCTGAGTCGTGCATAGCTTGCTTACCATTGCCGTACGCGCTTCTTGCCGGGAATCACCGCCCCGAGTCACGACCGCAGGCATTGAGGTGGGTACCGTGATGGCCTGGGTAGACAGCAGTGTGTCAGAGGGGGACAGTCCGCGGGGACCGTTTTCCACGTACGGGTGCTGCAAGCGGTACAAGGATACTTCGACAGGCTTGTCGGCAATCGGAAGGTTGAACGAGAAATAGTATGCGCGGTCCTTGCTAGCCATCTCTTTTGGGATGATGAAGATCCGGTGGCTGCCATCCGCGTAGCGGACCCGTGCTGCGTACCTTGCCCCTCTGTAGTTGATGGAAGTCGTGCCGATTTCCTCCAGGACAAAGGTGTTCCCGCTGGCTGCGAACAACGGCGGGAAGAGCATGCTGGCGCCCGGACTCTCGCTGGATGTCAGCGAGCCGATCACGGTAGCCACCGGAATGCCCATACGATCCGGTTTCAACTGCAACGCCGCACCTTTCCAGTTTGGCGCGACGGGAGCGTAAGTTCGTGTCGTGTCATCCCAAAGATAGTAACCAGGGTTTCCGGCCACGGTCCGCAGCGTTGGTGTTGACTCCAGCAGCTGCTGGATCGCGCGCGTGTTGCTGTTTGTATAAGGAGAGAAGCAGCTCTGACTGTCGGCAGGCTCTTTATAGTCGTTGATTTCCTTGTGGTAGAACTGAGGATCAATCCGGCCGCGCAGTGGCTTGTCTGACGACCGAATGGTAAAGCCATCGGTGGCCGCATACCACGTTCTGAATACGCCTCGCGCGGTATCGAATGGCTGCGGGTGCGAGGCTGCCCATATGAGACCATCGGGATACTCGCCTCCGAACTCCAAGGGTTGCCCTTCAACGAATGGGGTCAAGCCTACGACTCTGCCTAGTGCATGGTTCATCGTACCGCTACATTCCCCGTTCCATCGGATCTGAGCCCAGCCAGGACGGGCGATATCAACGCTGAAGGCGCTCTGGAGATTTCCGTCGCGGTCCTTATAGCGTCCTTGAGAAAGGGTGGCTCCATAAGCAAGCGGCGACGACTGATTGAGCATGTCGTAGGGGTCGGCGGCCTGCAAACCGCGTCCGGTGTTTGCCTTGTCCACCATGATGTTCGCGGCCCACGCTGTGTGGTGGGTTGGACGGACCCCAGAGATCGGTATCTGCCTCAGTGAATCAAACCTCCTTGGGGGATTTGGGGAGTCCATCATAATGACGCTGTTCCAGCGTGCAGGCAGGTAGTCCACGATGGATATCCTGCTTACCGGCATGCGGGCGTGGATTTCGTCAGCGAGCTTGTCCGAATCGAGGGTATCGGCATTGGAATCAGGATCCTCCCAGAACAGCACCTTGGTTCGTGTGTATGTGAGTTCCGATGGAGCCGCCAGCGGGGGAAGGCTATTCGTGACGCGGTATGCGTAGATCTGTTTTACCTCGTGGCGCAGCTCGTCATAGCCAACGGTTAGTTGGACACCGGACTTCATCCACCCAGTGGGCATCTGCGTGCTCCACGCCTGTGTGCTGTAGCGTGGCAAGGTGTCCTGGGTAATCCTGTCTTCCGCATAGCCATTCAGGTCGGCGGGCTTCTTCAGGAAGAGACGTCCCATCGATACGCCGTTCAGCATTGCTTCGACAAATACTTCTTGGTCATTGCTGATGGGCTTGGTTGGCGTAAACAGCAGGAGCGTGCTGCGGCCTTCGACCAGGTGTGGTGCGATACGCGTTTCGTTCTGCCTCACGACACTGGTTTGCCCGTATTCGAGCGCGCCGGCCAAGTCGAAAGTCGTGCGTGGGTATCCAGGTGTTGGTGTTGGTGTTGGCGTTGGCGTTGGCGTTGGCGTTGGTGTTGGCGTCGGGGTTGGCGCAGGTTGCGTGCTGCCCGATGACGGGCCGCTGTCTCCACCGCCGCCACATCCGGCCAGCGCCGCAAGGGCCAAAGCCGATGCGGCTGCAATGCGAAGGAGTTCCGTGTGCGGCCGACGAAGCGTTGAGACCCTGGAAACAGGTGATGCTGAAGCGAAATTTCGTGAATGATGGTTGTATGTCATTTCATTGCTCGCGTGTATTGGATGTAAATAATGTTGTTTTTGTAATTTATTATTTACGATTGAGTTTAATAATTAACCTCGCCAATGATTTTAGCTGGGCAGTGATAATGTTCCGGCGCTCTTTTTTTGCTTTGGGGCAAATGAGTCTATTATTATGATTTTTGGCGTAAATACTATTTACGTGATGCGTTGATATTGATAATTGACGCGCGAGGAAGAATATCGCTTTGAACGAGATAGGTCGCCTTGGCATTCAAAGGCGGCGCACAAAGACGGCGCTTAATGCGGGGAAAGGGGGGGTGAACCTAAGAAATATCCGGTACGGAATCGCATCGGGCCATCCGCCGGGGAAGCGGGGGCGATGGCTACCGGGCGCATCGGCATTGCGATGCGTGTCAAGGCGTTGACTTGTTGTGTCCCAGGCGAGGATTTACCTTGGCTTCGGCGATGGAAGCCAAGATCTGGAAACCCGGGAGCAGAAGATTCTGAACTACGCCATCACTACCTGGTTTCGTCCATTACGCTTGGCCTGATAGAGGCCCGCATCGGCAGCCTCGATCAGCCGGCTGAAATCGGCATCGCTTCCAGGTACGATCACCGCGCCGCCGATACTGACCGTGACAAATCCGCCGGTTGGGGAGCAGGCATGCGGAATGCGCAGCGTCTCGATCGCGCGCCTGACCTTCTCGGCCAGCAGTCGCGCGCCGCCGGGCGACGTGGCCGGCAGGATCATCGAGAATTCCTCGCCGCCGAAGCGCGCGGGCAGGTCCGCCGGCCGCGCGCAGTTCTCGCGAATCACGGTGGCCACGCGGCGCAGTACCTCGTCGCCGGCCACGTGGCCGTAGGTATCGTTGTAGCCCTTGAATGCGTCGACATCGATCATCAGTAGCGCAAGCTGAGTCTGTTCGCGCTGGGCGCGTTTCCATTCCGCGCCCAGGTACTCGTCGAAATAGCGCCGGTTCGACAGGGACGTCAGCCCGTCGGAATTGGTTAGCCGCTGCAGTTCCAGGTTGGTCTCGAGCAATTGCTGCTGGCTTTGGCGCAGCGCCCGATATGCCTCGTCACGCTGCAGCAGGTTCAGATAGGAGCGAGAGTGGTAGCGGATACGCGCGATCAGCTCGATCGAATCCGGCAGCTTGACCAGATAGTCGTTGGCGCCGGCCGCGAAAGCCGCGCTCTTCATGGTGGGCTCTTCCTTCGTCGACAGCACGATGATCGGAATATCACGCGTGGTGGCGTTTTCGCGGTAGCGGCGCACCAGCGTCAGCCCGTCGGTGCCGGGCATGACCAGATCCTGCAGGATCACGGTGGGCTTGGTACGCTCGGCCACCGCCACGGCCTCCTCGGGCTGCGAGCAATAGTGGAAGTCGATATCGGATTCGCTGGCCAGCGCGCGCCGGATAGCCTCGCCGATGATGGCCTGATCGTCGACCAGCAGCACCATCGCCGGGTATTCATGGGTGGCCGCCGCATCGGCCGATTTGATTTGTCTGGGCATTATTCGCCTCCTGTTCTTTTCTCTTACCGCCGACCGCCGCCACACGTCATGACTAGTCGCGGCGCGATCTTCTGCAGTGGCAGAATCTCGCTCGCCGCGCCCAGTGTGGCCGCCGCCTTGGGCATCCCGTAGACGGCGCTCGTGGCCTGATCCTGCGCGATGGTCTGGAAGCCGCGTTCACGCATGGCCTTCAGGCCTTGCGCCCCATCGCGTCCCATGCCGGTCAGCAATACTCCGATTGCTTCACCGCGCCAGTGTTCCACCACGCTTTCAAAAAACACATCGATCGAAGGGCGATACAGGTAGTCGCAAGGTTCGGGGGTATAGATGAGGCGTCCCGAGCTGGTCAGGCGCAAGTGATCGTTCGTGCCGGCCAGCACCACCGCACCGGCCTCCGGTACCTCTCCAGCCCGGGCAAGGCGTACCGGCAGCTGGCACTGCGCGTCGAGCCACTCGGCCATGCCCTGGGCGAACGCTTCGTCGACATGTTGCACGGCGACGACCGCCGCGCCAAAGTCAGCTGGCAACGCGCCGAGCAGCGTGGCCAGCGCAGCCGGGCCG
>NZ_ANKP01000255.1:0-17409 GCF_000319775.1 Cupriavidus sp. HMR-1 | reverse complement strand
CGCCGACCGCTTCCGCCAGCGCCCCCGTGACACCGGCTACGGCGGCCCTGGAACCGGCGGCCCAGCGGGTGCGCATTCCCGGCGATGGCGGCTCGCCGGAACTGACCGGATACTGGTTCACACCCCGCGAAGGCGGCCTGCCCCGTTCGCAGCCACTGCCCGTGGTGGTAGCACTGCACGGTTGCAATGGTCTGGTCGACATGCGCGTGGCCGCGAAGCGCGCGGGCACGATCGAGGAAGTCATCGATCCGGCCGGCGCGTTGCAGAGCCGCTACCGCGAGTACGCGCACTGGCTTGCCGAGCGTGGCTATGCGGTGCTGATGCCGGACAGCTACAGCGTGCGCGGCAGGGCCCAGGGCACCTGCGGCGACGCCCTCGAATCGCGCGCGATCGACGACCGGACGCGCCGGGGCGACGCGCTGGCCGCAATGCGATGGGTAGCCCGGCAACCTGGCATCGATGCCCGCCGCATCGTGCTGCTGGGCTGGTCCAACGGGGCGCAAGCCGTGCTGGCCACAATCGACGCCAGCCGGCCCTGGCCCGGCGGCACGCCCACGGTGGACCGTGCGGTGGCGTTCTATCCGGGATGCAAGCGCGCGGTGCAACAGCACAACTTCCGGCTGCGCTCGCCGCTGCTGCTGCTGATCGGCGGCGCGGACGACTGGACGCCCGCCACGCGCTGCGCGATGCTGCAGAACGCCGTGCAGTCGCGGCAGCCGGGCGCGCGCTTCCGGCTGGAGATCTATCCGGGCGCGTACCATGGCTTCGACGGCACGAGCGAACTGCATGTGCGGCGCGATGTGATCGCGGCGCGGCGCAACGGCGGCGTCACGGTGGGCGGCGATGCCGTGGCCCGCGTGGCCGCGCTGGGACAGCTCGATTCATGGCTTGCGAGCCCGGATCCCTGATATCACCGGGACCTGGCTCGACGAGCACCGAACACAGATACAGAAAGACTCAAATCAGGCTTACGAAGGAACAACCGCCATGCAATGGGAAGTGGTGATCGGCCTGGAGACGCACACGCAGCTCTCCACGGCCTCCAAGATTTTCTCCGGCACCTCCACCGCGTTCGGAGCCGAGCCCAATACGCAGGCCTCGCCCGTAGACCTGGCGTTGCCGGGCGTGCTGCCCGTGCTGAACCGCGGCGCCGTGGAGCGCGCCATCCAGTTCGGCCTGTCGATTGGCGCGACGATTGCGCCACGCAGCATCTTCGCGCGCAAGAACTACTTCTACCCTGACCTGCCGAAGGGCTACCAGATCAGCCAGTACGAGATCCCCGTCGTGCAAGGCGGCCAGATCACGATTCAGGTGGAAGGCAAGCAAGGCGTGTATGAAAAGACCGTCAACCTGACGCGCGCCCACCTCGAGGAAGACGCCGGCAAGTCGCTGCACGAGGACTTCGCTGGCATGACCGGCATCGACCTGAACCGCGCGGGCACGCCGCTGCTGGAAATCGTGACCGAGCCCGACATGCGCAGCTCGGCCGAGGCCGTGGCCTATGCCAAGGCCCTGCATTCGCTGGTGGTGTGGCTTGGCATCTGCGACGGCAACATGCAGGAAGGTAGCTTCCGCTGCGACGCCAATGTGTCCGTGCGTCCGGTGGGCCAGGAAAAATTCGGCACACGCCGCGAGATCAAGAACCTGAACTCGTTCCGCTTCCTGCAACAGGCCATCGACTACGAGGTGCAGTGGCAGATCGCCGAGATCGAGGATGGCCGCGAGATCGTGCAGGCCACCGTGCTGTTCGACCCGGACACTGGCGAGACGCGCGCGATGCGTACCAAGGAAGACGCGCACGACTACCGCTACTTCCCCGATCCGGACCTGATGCCGCTGGAGATCGACGCGGCGTGGGTCGAGCGCGTGAAGAGCGAACTGCCCGAGTTGCCGGCCACGATGCAGGCACGCTTCGTGTCGCAGTACGGCCTGTCGGCGTACGACGCAAGCACCATCACGGCAACGAAGTCGCTGGCGGCGTACTACGAGGCCGTCGTGACCAACGTTGGCGCGGCCAGCGCCAAGCCGGCGGCGAACTGGGTGATGGGCGAGATCGCATCGCAACTGAACCGCGAAGGCATCTCGATCGACGAAGCGCCCGTGCGCCCGGCGCAACTGGCCAAGCTGCTGGCACGCATTGCGGACGGCACGGTGTCGAACAACACCGCCAAGAAGGACGTGTTCCCGGCGATGTGGGCTGGCGAGTCCGACGGCGACGCCGACGCGATCATCGCGGCCAAGGGCCTGAAGCAGATGTCCGACACGGGCGAGCTGGAAAAGATCATCGACGACGTGCTGGCCGCCAACGCCAAGTCAGTCGAGGAATTCCGCGCCGGCAAGGAGAAGGCGTTCAACGCACTGGTCGGCCAGGCCATGAAGGCCACCAAGGGCAAGGCTAACCCGGCGCAGGTCAATGAACTGCTGAAGAAGAAGCTGGGCTGATATCGGCACCCTGGAAGTGAAGAAGCCGGTCATGCATCAAGCGTGGCCGGCTTTTTTTGCGCCTGGCGTTCGCTATGCCGATATCACCGGCACCACGCTGACCTCCACCCCCACCGTATGCTCCCCGCCCCCTACGATCACCCCATGCAGCAGCGGCACATCGCTATAGTCGCGTGCGATGGCCAGCGTCACGTGTCGCGTGTCGGCCAGCATTGCATTGGTGGGATCGAGATCGATCCAGCCATTCTCCGGGCACCAGACGCCGGCCCATGCATGTGAGGCATCGGCGCCCAGCAACCTCGGCTCGCCTGGCGGCGGATCGGTGCACAGGTAACCGCTGACGTAGCGGGCCGGCAGGCCGATCGAGCGCAGGCAGCCGATCATCACCTGTGCGAAGTCCTGGCAGACGCCGCTGCGCAGCGCGAACGCTTCCAGCGCCGGCGTATGCACCTCCGTGATCTCGCTGTGATAGTCGAAGTCGGCGTGAATGCGATGCATCAGATCGATGGCGCCAGCCGCAACCGTCACGCCGGGCCCGAAGCTCCGGAGCGCGTAGTCGCGCAGGCTGTCATGCAATGCGACGTTGGGCGACGCATACACAAACTCCGTCTCGGGATGAAAGGGCTGGCCTGCGCGATAGCGTAGCCGCTTCGCGGCGTCTTCCCAGCGCGGACTGCGGGCGATATCGAGCGTCTGCCAGCGCGGCTTCAGTGTGACGATGCTGTTAGCTGTCAGCCACATCGTCTCGTGCGGCACGTCGAGCATGAAATGCAGCACGTTGTTGCCGAACCCGTCGGTACGCATGTGCTGGTGGGACGGGGAGGGGTCCACCTCGATCGAATGGGCCCCGACGGTCTGCCACGCGCAGGATGGCGGCGTCACCACGGCACGCTGCTGCGCAAGCTCGACCGGCCATGCGTAATGGTAGGTGGTGGTGTGGTGCACGCTGAGCGTGGTCGTGCCGATGTCGCTCATGGCAGTTCGGTTTCGATTGTCACGCCGGCGTGACTGAAGTAGCGGCCGCCGATCTCTTCGGACAACTTTGCCATGCGCGCACCAAGCTGATCGCACAGCGCCCCGAGCGTGGTCTGACGCCCCTGCCGGTTGCTCGCGCACAGCAGCGTGCGCGAAGGCAGCGCGCTGGCTGGCGGCAGCATCTCCGCCAGCGGCACACGCGTCTGCCCCGTGGCGCCGGTGGGCAGTTGCACGAGCTTGGCGCGCAAGCGATCCAGCACACCATAGATGCCGCGCGGATTGGTCGGATCGAGCACGAGCAGATCGACCAGCGCAGGTACATCGGCGCGGCCGGGAAACAGCGATCGGAACGACAACGTGCTGTCGAACAGATGCAGCAGCAGGTCCACACCACTGCGCGAGTACAACGCGCCGCTCCGCTCGGCCACTTCCAGGAACAGCGCCAGCGTGCCGAGCCGTTCAATATGGCGGCCGATGAATACCAGCCGCCACGCCACGTCGCGCGCCATGCGGTCGCCCTGTGCGCCGCTTATCGCGCCAAGCTGCATCGACAGGTGCTCGAGCGCTGCCAGCACCTTCGAGCGATCGTAAGCGCCCTCCCCCGCCGATGGACCATCCGGGCAGGCTGCCCGCATCGCATCGCTAAAGTCATTACGCGCGGCCAATATCGTGCGCCAGTGATCGTTCGAGAGCCGGTTGCGGATCTCGTTGGCCGCGCCGGCATGGCTGGCGAGCGTCGGGCCCAGCCCTGAATCCGCGTCGGGGTTGGCCAGCGCGGAAACGAGGGCATATTCGAACGCTCGCAACGATGCTCGCGGCGATGGCGTCTGCGGCGGCACCAGCCCGAACCATGTTGCCAGGTCACCGATCATCGTCAGCGTGCCGTCGTCGGTTTCGTCGTTCGATTCGATCGAACCGAGGATCTGCCGGCACAGACGTACAAGGTTCTCTGCGCGCTCGGCGTAGCGGCCCGCCCAGTACAGGTTCTCGGCCGCGCGGCTCGACACCGTCAGCTGCCGGGCAAGCGCCGATCCTGTCGTTGCGCTCATCGCCGCCAACCCGGCGCGCGCCGAGGTCAGCGGCACCGCGTGCGTCGGCTGGCTCGACAGCACCCACGTGTCGGCACTGGTGCCGCCGATCTGCATCGATACCGCCTCGCGATGCGGCGGGGCCAGACGCGTGAATCCGCCCGGCATCACCTGCCAGCCGCCATTGCCATCGGCAATCGCATAAACCCGCAGCATGGCCGGGCGCGAGCCAATGCGGCCGCCGCCATGGCCGTCGGGTTCCCAGCACGGCATATGCGAGAGCGGCAGCGGCGCCTGCACGGTATAGCGATCGGGCGACGCGTCGATGCGCGCGCGCCAGTCCGCCAGTTTCTGCAACCCCTGCTCCATGCCAAGCGGCGCGTCTGCAGGCGTGCGCGGATAGGTGGGCATCACGAACGCTTCGTCGAGCAGACCCAGTGCCTCGTGCCACGCCGGCGCCTCGCCGCACCACCAGCTCGACACCGCCGGCAGGACCAGCGGTTCGCCGAGCAACGCCTGCGCCACGCCGGGCAGGAAACCGTGGATCGCGGGCGACTCGAGAAAGCCGGAGCCCGGCACGTTCGACACCATCACATTGCCCGCACGCATCGCTTCGAGCAGGCCCGGCACGCCGATCATCGAGTCGCCACGCAGTTCGAGGGGGTCGCAGAACACATCGTCGAGGCGACGCAGGATCACGTCCACGCGCTCCAGACCGCCAAACGTCTTCAGATAGACCACGTCATTGCGCACGGTCAGGTCCTTGCCTTCGACCAGCGTGATGCCGAGATAGCGCGCCAGGAACGTGTGCTCGAAGAACGTCTCGTTGTATGGCCCCGGCGATAGCAGCACGATCTGCCGCCCCGCCTGCAAGGGTCTGGGGCTGCCGGGCTCGCCCGTCAGCGGCGTCAACGGCGTCAGCGGCGCCAGCGCGAGTGTGGAGATCAGCTGGGCGAACGCCTGCGGGAGCCGCCGCACACGCATCTCGCGGAACGCCTCGGCGAACTGGCCCGAGACGATCAGGCGATTTTCGAGCGCATAGCCCATGCCAGACGGTGTCTCCGTCCGGTGCGCAATCACGGTCCAGCCATTCGCGGTATGGACGAGATCCACCGCCACGGTCTGCAGGTAGCTGCCACCCGGCGGCCGGTAGCCCTTTAGCGGCCGCATGTAGCCGGGATGCCCATAGACGAGCCCCGGTGGCAGCAGGCCGCGCTTGAGCAGCAGCTGTGGGCCGTAGATGTCGGCCATGATCGCGTTGGCCAACGTCGCGCGCTGCGCCACGCCCGCTTCGATAGTGGCCCAGTCCTGCTCCGGCACCAGAAGCGGAAACACTTCGAGTTGCCACGCGCGCGCGCCATCGCCCTGGTCGGCACGGATGTTGTACGTGACGCCGTTCTGGCGAATCTGCCGCGCCACGGCGGTCGCGTGGGCATTGAGTGCGTCTGGCGGTGGATCGCCGAGTACCGAGAAGAAGCGGGCCCAGCATTCGCGCAACGCGCCATCGGGCAAGCGCAACTCGTCGAGGTGGCCGTCCGGCACGGGCAACGCCAGTCGCCCAGCCATCAGGGCAGGCGCATCGGGTCCTTCAAGAGGCAGTGACGACTGCGAGGGCAAGGGCTACGGTCTCCGGGATGCATCGGCGCAATGCGCAGCGAGTATGACAGGATCGGCGCCCACGTCGCTCACGCCGGGCATATCACGCATATCGCTCACATCGGGCCCTTCGCGGGCTGCGCGCCCTCGTCCTGCAGCGAACGCAGCTTGGCCAGCGCGCCCGGATCGCCATGCGCGGCAGCGCGGGCGTACCAGAGCTTGGCCTGTTCGATATCGCGATCCACCACGCCCGGATACCCGCGCTCGTAGTAGCTGGCAACGATGTACTGCGCGCCTTCGTCGCCGGCTGCGGCTGCCTTGCTGTACCAGTGGAACGCGCGACCGTAGTCGAGGGGCACGCCCCGACCGGTGAAGTAATTGGTGGCGAGCGCCACCTGCGCCTGCACATGCCCCCCCTGCGCCGCGAGTTCATACCAGCGGTTGGCCTCGGGCAGCGATTTCGGCACCACGTCACCGCGTTCGTACAGATCGCCGAATGTGAACTGCGCGTGGGTCATCTGGTTGTCTGCCGCGCGGCGCAGCCAGACCAGCGCCTCCTGCGGCTTCGCCGGCGTGCCTTCGCCACGCAGCAACATCATCGCGTAGTCGAACTGGGCCAGCCGGTTGCCTTTCTGCGCGGCCGCGGCAAAGCCCTGGATCGCCACATCGAAATTGCCAGCCTGGTAGGCAGCCACCGCCGCCTGGGTCTGTTCCTGTGCCGGTTGCGGTCGCTCGGTTGCTGCGTAAGCACTCAATCCGGACAGGGCGCAGGCCAACGCCAGTGCAGCGACGGACTGGCGGATCGTTGGGGCGGCAAGTTGCGACATGGCTGGCTCCGATCCGGCTAGGCGCGTCTGGGGGTGTTTGATTCAGTGTAGTGGGCGATCCGTGGGAATTTATATGTCGATGACAAATTATCAACTCAACTTATTCTTCGTTATTATTCGTCGTACTTATAATACGGCTCAGCCGGCGAACCGATATCCAACGCCCACCTCTGTCAGCAGATGCGCGGGCTGGGCCGGATCGACCTCGAGCTTGTGGCGCAGGTGGCCCATATAGACCCGCAGGTAGTGGCTGCTCTCCGAGTGCGAGGGGCCCCAGACCTCGCGCAGCAGTTCCCGGTGCGTCATGACCTTGCCACGATGGGCGATCAGCACGGCCAGCAGGCGGTACTCGATCGGCGTCAGATGCACCTGATCGTCGCCGCGCATGACGAGCCGGTTGGCCAGGTCCACGCGCACGTCGCCGAACGTGATCTGGGGCGTGCCCTGGGGATTCGCCTTGGCGTGCCGGCGCAGCAGCACGCGCACGCGCGCCACCAGTTCACCGACGCCGAACGGCTTGGTCAGGTAGTCGTCCGCGCCCGCATCGAGCGCGGCGATCTTGTCGGCTTCGCCGGTGCGTGCCGATAGCACCAGCACAGGCACCTCGGTCCAGGTGCGCATCTCGCGGATCAGTGTCATGCCATCGCCATCAGGCAGGCCGAGGTCCAGGATCACCACATCCGGCTGGCGCGTGCCGGCGTCGATCAGGCCGCGCTTGAGCGTATCGGCCTCGTGCACCGTGCAGCCCTCGGACTGCAGCGATTCACGCACGAAGCGACGGATGTGGGGTTCGTCCTCGACCAGCAACACGGTCGGCGAATAATCGAAAGGCATGTCAGTGATGATCCGGAATGGGTTCGTCCAGCGACTCTGGCTCGATAGCCGGTGGATTGCCGCGCGGCAGCGCCAGCGTGAATCGCGAACCACGTGGGTGGGCGGCCTCCACCCAGATGCGACCGCCATGGGCCTGCATGATCGCCTCGCAGACAGCCAGGCCGAGCCCGACGCCCGAGGTGGCCGATTCGCGCTCGCCACGCGTGAATTTCTCGAAAATGTAGCGCTCCTGGCCCGACTGCACGCCCGGACCTTCGTCTTCCACGGACAGTTGCACCTCGTCGCCCACCACCGCGCCGCGGATGCGGATGGCGGTGCCTGCCGGCGTGTACTTCGCCGCGTTCTCCAGCAGGTTGCACAGCACACGCTCCATCAGCACATCGTCGCACTCCACCAGCGGCAACTCCGCGAGATTCATCACCTCCACATGGTGCCGACCGAGCACGTCCCGCATCGACGCCAGCGCCGCGCCAATCAGTTCCTCAAGCGATTGCCAGCCGCGCTTGAGCGCCAGGTCGTGATGCTGCAGGCGCGCCATGTCGAGCAGGTTGACGACCATCGTGCGCATCCGTTGCGCCTGAACGCGCATTGCCTCGACCGTCTCCGCGACGCTGGCCGGCAGCGGCGTCTCTGCACGCTGCAGCGTTTCGGCCATGCCGATCAGCCCGGTCAGCGGCGTGCGCAGATCATGCGACACCGCGGCCAGCAGCGAACTGCGCAGCCGTTCCGACTCGATCGACACCAGCGCGCGCTGCGCCACGTCGACGTAATGGATACGCTCGATCGCGATCGCGATCAGCGTGGCAAAGACATCGGCCTGACGACGCAATGCCGGGTCCGCCAGCGCCCGCCACGCGCGCGGCTCCACGGCCAGCACGCCGCGCGTCTGCATCGGCGCCTTCAGCGGCAGATACAGCACCGTGCTGCCGGGTAGCGTGTGCGTCCCCGTACCCGCGGGCTGACCGTGATCGAACACCCATTGCGCCAACACCTTGTCGATGGCATCGCCTTTGCCTGTCCGCGGCTCCGGTGTCTTTTCTCCGCCGGCCATCGGCATGAGCCGTCCGTTCTCTGCGACGAGGAAGAACGTGCCGTCCGCGTCAAAGGCGGCACGCAGGAAGCGACCACCGATCTCGACAATCTGCTGCGCCGTCAGCGCAGCGGACAGCTCGCGCGCCAGCTCATAGAGCGTGCGCGCATCGGTTTCACGCCGCACGGACACCTGAGCCTGCTCGCGCAGTCCCGCCGTAAGCTGGCCGATCACCAGACCAACCGCCAGCAGCACGAAGAACGTCAGCAGGTACTGCACGTCGCTGACGGCGAACGACATTCTGGGCGGCACGAAGAAGAAGTCGAACGCCGCCACCGAAATCACCGATGCCAATGCCGCCGGTCCCCGGCCATGACGCAACGCCACGCCTACCACGGCAACCAGGAACAGCATCGCGATATTGACCAGGTCGAACCAGGGTCTGGTCAGCGTCGACAGGAACGTCGCCGCCATGCACCAGACCACGGCCCAGCCATAGTTAAGACGGCGCACGCGGGCAAGCTCGGCTTCAGCCTCCGCATCGTGCGCCGCGGTGGATAGCCCTTCCTGCGCTCGCGGACGCAGGTCCGCCCGTGTGGAGTCGGCCGCCACGCGGATCACGTCGATCTCCGGGCAACCCGCCGCCAGCGCATCGGCGAACATCTGCCGGCCGAACAGCCGGTTGCCGACACCAAGCATCGGCGACAGCGCGCGGGCCAGCAAGGCACGCCCCTTGTCGATCCAGTTTCCTCGCGCATACCAGTCGGCAGGGGCGCGGCCAAGCAGCACCTTGGTCAGGTTGTGGCGTCGCACGTAGCCTGCCACCGCCTTGACCATGTCGTTGCCGGCGAGCGTCTCCGTACGGGCCCCCAGTTCCTCTGCCAATTGCATGGCGGCGCGCATGCGCGCGCGGACCTCGTTGGATGGCGGCATCAACTGGGGCGTGGCGATTGTCACCACATGCCAGTCGCAATCGAGCTGGCCCGCCAGACGCTGCGCGCTGCGCACCACCTGCTCGGCATCGTCGCCGGTGCCGATGCACGCCACGAGGGCTTCGCGCGTGCGCCAGACCAGATCGATCGATTCTGCATGTCGATATGCACGCACATCGTCGTCGACACGATCGGCGGTCCGCCGCAACGCGAGTTCGCGCAGCGCGATCAGGTTGCCTTTGCGGAAGAAATTGCGTGCGGCGTGGCGCGCCTGATCGGGCAGGTAGACCTTGCCCTCGCGCAACCGGCGCAGCAGCTCATCGGCGGGCAGGTCCACCAGTACCACTTCGTCGGCGCCGTCGAACACCGCATCGGGCACGGTCTCCCAGACGCGCACACCGGTGATGCCACCCACGGCCTGATTGAGGCTGTCCAGGTGCTGCACATTGACCGTGGTCCAGACGTCGATGCCTGTGGCCTGCAGTTCCTGGATGTCCTGCCAGCGTTTCGGGTGCCGGCTGCCCGCGGCGTTCGAATGCGCGAGTTCATCGACCAGAATCAGCGCGGGGCGTCGGGCCAGCGCGCCGTCGAGATCGAACTCCGCCAGAACGCGGTCCCGATACGGAACCTCGCGCAGCGGCAGGCGCTCGAGTCCATCAAGCAGAGCCTCGGTCTCGGCGCGGCCATGTGTCTCGACCACGCCGACCACCACGTCCACGCCCTGTTCGCGCAACGCGCGCGCGGCGCCCAGCATGGCAAAGGTCTTGCCAACGCCGGCCGACGCGCCGAAGTACACGCGCAGTTTGCCGCGAGCGGCACGCGCGCGCTCCGCCTGCATGCGTTGCAGCAGGGCGTCGGGGTCCGGGCGGGCGTCTGGATCGGTCATCGGCAACGGCGGTTGGTGGCGATGATTGTGCCACGCAGGCGATTGCCATGCGTACATGCGTCTGTCCCCAACTCCACACACGGGAGGGCGGGGCAAACCATCAGCGTTTCACAGGCCTTCGACGTTCCCCCCGCTCCCGCCTGCGCGGGCAGGGCAAGGGCGAGGGGAAGACGGAGGGCAAACCAGGTATCAACGGCCACCAGATCTATTTCAGCCCATCCAGCGCCAGGTTCAGCGCAAGCACATTGACCACCGGCTCGCCAAGAACCGCCAGACCAGGGTCTTTGGTATTGGCGGCGATCAGCGCCTCGACCTTCTCTAATGACACGCCGCGCAACCGCGCCACGCGAGCGGCCTGGTACTGTGCCGCTGCCGGGCTGATATGCGGATCGAGACCGCTACCAGACGCCGTCACCAGATCCACCGGAACCGGCGCCTTGTTGTCCGGATCCGCTTCCCTGAGCGCGTCTATGCGCGCTTTCGCGGCGTCCGTCAGCGCCGGATTGGTCGGCCCCAGGTTTGAGCCGCCCGACGCCGTGCCGTTGTAAGGCATCGGCGCCGTAGCCGACAGGCGGCCCCAGAAGTACTTCGGGTCCGAGAACGGCTGGCCGATCAGTTCGGAACCGACCGTCTTGCCATCCTTGACGATCAGCGAGCCCGCTGCCTGATGCGGAAACACCGCGCGCGCAATGCCGGTGACAACGCCGGGATAGAGCAGGCCGGTCACCACCGACAGCACGATGAAAACAGTCAGCGCCGGGCGCAACAGCCCAGTCTGACGCGGCACCTGCGCGACGGTATTGCTTTGTGTAGTCATTTGCGATTCTCCTTGCGATGCTCAGACCCAGCCGAACATCGTCAGCAACATGTCGATCAGCTTGATCCCGACGAACGGCACCACGATGCCACCCAGGCCATAGATCAGCAGATTGCGGCGCAGCAGCACCGCCGCGCCCAGCGGGCGGTACACCACGCCGCGCAACGCCAGCGGAATCAGCGCGACGATGATGAGCGCATTGAAGATCACCGCGGACATGATGGCCGAGCCCGGTGTCGACAGGCCCATCACGTTGAGCAGATTGAGCTGCGGATAGGTGGTGGCGAACGCGGCCGGGATGATGGCGAAATACTTGGCCACGTCGTTGGCCACGCTGAACGTGGTCAACGACCCGCGCGTCATCAGCATCTGCTTGCCGATCTCTACGATCTCGATCAGCTTGGTTGGATTGCTGTCCAGGTCGACCATATTGCCGGCCTCGCGCGCGGCCTGCGTGCCGCTGTTCATCGCCACGGCCACATCGGCCTGCGCCAGCGCCGGGGCATCGTTGGTACCGTCGCCGGTCATCGCCACAAGACGCCCTTCGCTCTGGTACTCGCGAATCAGCGCCAGCTTTGCCTCTGGCGTGGCCTCGGCGAGGAAGTCGTCGACACCGGCCTCGGCCGCGATCGACGCAGCGGTCAACCGGTTGTCGCCGGTGATCATCACCGTGCGGATGCCCATCTTGCGCAGTTCGACAAAGCGCTCGCGGATGCCGGCCTTGACGATGTCCTTGAGCTCGATCACACCGAGCACTCGCACCGATTCCTCGGTGCCCTGCGCGATGGATTCCGCCACCACCAGCGGCGTGCTGCCCGCGCGCGCCACATCATCGACGGCCTGCATCACCACATCGGGGAACTTGCCCGCGCGCTCGGTCACGTAACGGCGTACCGCATCGGCCGCGCCCTTGCGCACGCTGCGCACGATCTGGCCATTGGCCACGTCGACACCGCTCATGCGCGTCTGCGCGGTGAACGGCACGAACACCGGCGCCGCCAGTCCCCGCTCGCCCATCTCCGGCGCGCTCACGTCTGACTGCTGGCGTGCCAGCACAACGATGCTGCGGCCTTCCGGCGTTTCATCGGCCAGCGACGACAGCCATGCGGCCTCGGCGAGCTGACGCTCGGTAACGCCGGGCGCGCAGATGAAGCGCGAAGCCTGGCGATTGCCATGTGTGATCGTGCCGGTCTTGTCGAGCAGCAGCACGTCGACATCGCCCGCCGCTTCCACCGCGCGGCCCGACGTGGCAATCACGTTCGCTTCCATCATGCGGCTCATGCCGGCGACGCCGATGGCTGACAGCAGGCCACCGATCGTGGTCGGAATCAGGCAGACCAGCAGCGCCACGAGCACCGTCACCGAGACCGGCACGCCGGCCTTGGTCACCAGCACTGCGTAGAGCGAATACGGCTGCAGCGTGGCTGTGGCCAGCAACAGCACCAGCGTGAGACCCACCAGCAGAATCGTCAGCGCGAGTTCGTTCGGTGTCTTCTGGCGCTTCGCGCCTTCGACCATACTGATCATGCGGTCGATGAAGCTCTCGCCGGGGTTGGCCGTGATGCGCACAATGATCCAGTCCGACAGCACACGCGTGCCACCAGTGACCGACGAGAAGTCGCCACCCGACTCACGGATCACCGGCGCCGATTCGCCAGTGATAGCGCTTTCATCGACCGACGCCACGCCCTCGATGACTTCGCCATCGCCCGGGATCATGTCGCCGGCCTCGACGAGCACGACGTCGCCCTTGCGCAGTTCTGTGGCCGCACGCTGCTCGGTGGCCCCCTGCGCGCGCGCTTCCCGCGCATCGCGATAGCCGGCGCGCACCACGCGTGCCATGGTGGTGGTCTTGAGTCCGCGCAGCGCGGCGGCCTGCTGCTTGCTGCGACCTTCAGCCAGGGCTTCGGCGAAGTTCGCGAACAGTACCGTGAACCAGAGCCATACCGTCACGGCCAGGATGAAGCCGGCCGATTCGCCACCCGGCGTCGGGTGCAGCCAGGCACGCACGCACAGGATCGACGTCAGGATGCTGCCGGCGTAGACCACGAACATCACCGGGTTGCGCAACTGATCGCGCGGATTCAGCTTGCGGAAGGCATCGACGATGGCCGGCTTCACCAGCTCGGGCGACATCATGCCGCGCGAAGGACGCGGATGGCCTGGCAGGCCCCCGCCTGTCATCACCGTGGAACCCGGTGCCGGATTGCGCGACGCCGTGCCGGCAGCGCTGGAGCGTGTCGCGGTGGATTGTTGTTGCATGTGCGATTCTCCGCAGGATTACTTAGCAGCCGCGGTCACCGCCGCGGGCTGCAGTTGCTCCGCCACGGGCCCGAGGGCCAGTGCCGGCACATAGGTCAGCGCGCCAACCAGCAGCACCGAACCCACGAGCAAAACGATGAACAGCGGGCCATGTGTCGGCATGGTGCCGGCTGTGACTGGCGTACGGCGCTTGGCAGCCAGCGAACCGGCCATCGCCAGCACCGGCACGATGATCCAGAAACGTCCGAACCACATGGCCGCGGCCAGAAGCGTGTTGTAGAACGGTGTGTTGGCGGAAAGGCCGGCAAACGCGCTGCCGTTGTTGTTCGACGCCGACGACAGCGCATACAGGATCTCGGAGAAACCGTGCGTGCCCGGATTGAACACGCCGGCCCGACCCGGCTCCAGCATCACCGCGATGGCGGTACCCACGAGTACGAGCAGCGGCGTGACCAGGATCGCCACGGCGGTCATCTTCATCTCGTAGGCCTCGATCTTCTTGCCGAGGTACTCGGGCGTGCGTCCAATCATCAGGCCCGCGATAAACACGGCCAGCACGGCGTACACGAGCATCCCGTAGAGGCCCGATCCCACGCCGCCAAACACGACTTCACCCAGTTGCATCAGCAACATCGGCACCAGACCGCCAATGGCCGTGAACGAGTCGTGCATGGCGTTGACCGCGCCGCACGAAGCGGCGGTCGTGATCGTGGCGAACAGCGAAGTGGCCGATATGCCGAAGCGCACTTCCTTGCCTTCCATGTTGCCGCCTGCCTGCAGTGCGGACGCGGCGTGGTCGATCGGCAGAGACGACAGCGCCGCCGTGATGTGCTGCTCGGACGCCATCGCCGCCACGGCCATCACGACGAAGATCACCGTCATCGAGGCCAGCACGGCCACGCCCTGCCGCCGGTCCCGCACCATCTCGCCAAACGTGAAGCAAAGAGCCGCCGGGATCAGGAAGATCGCCAGCATCTCGATGAAATTGGACAACGGCGTCGGGTTCTCATACGGATGCGCCGAGTTCGCGTTGAAGAAGCCGCCACCATTGGTGCCGAGCATCTTGATCGCTTCCTGCGAGGCCACGGGCCCCATCGCCAGCGTTTGCGTGGTCGTCCTCATCGCCTCTGTCACGGGCTTGCCTTGCGGGTCGAGCACGGGCTGGCCCGCCGCATCGACCTTGGGCTGCGTGTACTCGACCGCCGTGACGAGATTCGCGTCCTTGTAGCCGTCGAAGTTCTGGATCACGCCCTGGCTGACCAGCAGCAGCGCGGTGATCACCGACAGCGGCAGCAGCACGTAGAGCGTGGTGCGCGTGATATCGACCCAGAAGTTGCCAATCGTGGCCGAGGTATGGCGCGCGAAGCCACGGATCAGAGCGAAGACCACGGCAATGCCAGTGGCTGCGGAGACGAAGTTCTGGACCGTCAGGGCCAGCATCTGCGTCAGGTAGCTCATCGTCGACTCGCCGCTGTAGCCTTGCCAGTTCGTATTGGTGACAAAGCTGATGGCGGTGTTGAACGACGAATCGGGCGAGACCGCGCCAAACGCCTGCGGATTCAGTGGCAGCAAACCCTGCACGCGCTGGAGCGCGTAGACGGCGATCACGCCGATCACGTTGAAGAGGAGCACCGCGATGGCGTATTGCTTCCAGCCCATTTCGGCATCGGCACGCACACCGGCCACGCGATACAGCACGCGCTCGATGGGCCGCCCCCAGGCGGTCAGGCTGAAGTTGCCCTCCTCGACGGCACGGCGCATGTAGCGGCCCAGGAATGGGCCCACCACGAACAGGATGGCCAGAAACAGAACCAGCAGTCCGAGAAATTGAGTGAAGTGCGGTGTCGACATCAGAATTTCTCCGGCCGGAACAGCGCAATGAGCAGGTAAATGAAGAGCGCGGCGGCCAGGCCGGCGCTAAGCAGGTCAGTCCATTCCATTACTGCCCCCTGTTGTCGGCGGCTGGCCTGGAATCGGCAGCGGCGGCTTCGCCGTTACCTCGACTGGCCGGCGGATTGGCGCCAAGCGCGGCGCACAGAGCCAGCAGCGCGCCCGTCAACGCGCCGAAGGCCAGCAATACAAGGAAGTAGATCCCGTCCATGACTTGTGCAGGCGATAACACCTGACTGAGTGATTTACGGATAGCAGGTTAGGGATCGGGGGGTAAAAACGGGGTAGAGAGGCGGGAGGGGGGTGTAAACGAAATATAAAAATGCAGGAGACCAGCAACTGCTGGCGCTGGAAGACGGTTCGGCCGATGTCTTCAGGAGGGGGATCCCCCCACTCCGGCCCTTGGGAGAAGGGAGATCATGGCGACGAAACCGTCAGATCCAGCCCGCGCGGTGCAGCTTGCGCCAGAGAAAGCTGCACGCGGCCGCCGTGAAGCCGATCACCACGGGATACGCGTAGTGGAACTTCAGTTCCGGCATGAAGTTGAAGTTCATGCCATAAAGCGAGAACACGACGGTAGGCACCGCCAGAATCGCACCCCACCCGGCCAGCCGCTTGACCACCTCGTTCTGCGTCACGGTAACCAGCGCCAGGTTGACCTGGACGGCCGTCGTCAGCATCTCTCGTACCACGTCGAGTGTGCGCACAACGCGGCTGCTGTGGTCCTGGATATCGCGGAAGTACGCGCGCAGGTCCTTTGGCACAAGGTCTTCATGCAGGCGGATCAACTGGCTGCAGATGTCTTCGACCGGATAGACCACGTTGCGCAGGCGCAAGACCTGATGCTTGACCTTGTAGAGACGCTCGATGGCCGCGCGATCGAACTCGTCGTGGAAGATGTCCTGCTCCAGCGCCTCGAAGGCTTCTTCGAGCCGGGTCACGATCGGCAGGTAGTGATCGACGATGTAGTCCATCAACGCATAGAGCACGAACCCCGTGCCATGCGCCATGCCGCGCGGGTCTTCCTCGCAGCGTTCGCGCACCGGCGTGTAGGTGGAACTGGCGCCATGCCGCACCGAAACTACGTAGTTCGGGCCGACATACAGATGCGTCTCACCCACCACCACTTCGTCGTCGACCAGGCGCGCGGTACCCAGCACCACGAACACCGAGTCACCGTAGGCCTCGATCTTGGGGCGCTGATGTGGCTCCAGCGCGTCCTCCACGGCCAGGTCGTGCAGACCGAACGCCTGCTGCACCTTGCGCAGCAGCGGCAGGTCTGGTTCGTGCAGCCCCAGCCAGACGAAGGTGCCGGGCTCGGCCAGCGCTCTGGCAATGCCGTCGAACTCCACATCTCCGACCTTTCTGCCTTCGCGATAGGCCGCGCAGTTAACGATGGCTCCCATGGATGCTCCGTACTTGAGGACGTGCAATCGTAACAAGCCGAGGCATTCGGTGTGAACCATCCCCGCCATCACCACTTTTTGACATGTAGCTGGCGCGCCCGTGGTCCGCATCGGCCACCTGGGGCTAGCCGTCCGACATTTGTTACAGTTCCCCGGAGATACGACGTTAGAATGTGGCATTTCCACGGTCACCCGGCTATGTCTCAGAAGAAATCGCCACGCTTCGAGCTGCGCAGTGGCAACGTCGACGCCCTCCTTCTCGCTCTCAATACCGCCGATCTGGACGCGGTGCGGGACGACCTCCTCTCCCGCTTCGAGTCAACCCCCGATTTCTTTTCCGATGACGTCGTCGCGCTGGACCTGCGCCGCCTGGAAGGCGACGGGGCGCTGGCGCTGGACCGTGTGATCGACACCCTGGCCACCCTCAAGGCCCGTGCCATCGGCGTGGTGGCCCGTGCCGACCAGCGCGACTGGGCCGGCGGCT
>NZ_ANKP01000254.1:0-27793 GCF_000319775.1 Cupriavidus sp. HMR-1 | reverse complement strand
CGGCGCCGCGGGCGGCGTGCCCGCTGCCGGCTGCGCCTTGACGCCGCCGTAGGCCGTGCCCCAGCCGAAGACGTCGCCGCCCTTGCCGCGCTTGATCACGCGATTGCGCAGGATGTCGGCGATCACGTCGCCATCGCCGCCGAGCAACGCCTTGGTCGAACACATTTCCGCGCACAGCGGCAGCTTGCCTTCGGCCAGGCGGTTGCGGCCGTACTTCTCGAACTCTGCCTCGCTGCCGTTGGCTTCCGGGCCGCCGTTGCAGAACGTGCACTTGTCCATCTTGCCGCGCACGCCGAAGGTACCTTCGCTCGGGAACTGCGGCGCGCCGAATGGGCAGGCGTATGAGCAGTAGCCGCAGCCGATGCAGACATCCTTGTCGTGCAGCACCACGCCGTCTTCGGTGCGATAGAAGCAATCGACCGGGCAGACCGCCATGCACGGCGCATCGGAGCAGTGCATGCAGGCCACCGAGATCGACTTCTCCGCGCCGACCACACCATCGTTGACCGTCACCACGCGGCGCCGGTTCACACCCCAGGGCACCTCGTGCTCGTTCTTGCATGCGGTGACGCAGCTATTGCACTCGATGCAACGCTCGGCATCACAAATGAATTTCATGCGGGCCATTTGCGTCTCCGTCCTTATGCGAACCGCTCGATCTGGCAAACGGTGGTCTTGGTTTCCTGCATCATCGTCACCGAGTCATAGCCGTAGGTGGTGGCGGTGTTCACCGCCTCCCCGCGCACGATCGGCATCGCGCCCTCCGGGTAGTAGGGCTTGAGATCCTTGCCCTGCCACCAGCCAGAGAAATGGAACGGGATGAACGCCGTATCCACGCCCACGCGCTCGGTCACCAGCGCGCGCACCTTGATCCTGGCGCCGGTCGGCGTCTTGACCCAGCAGTAGTCACCGTTGCGGATGCCGCGTTCGGATGCCGCCTTCGGGTTGATCTCGACGAAGTTCTCCTGCTGCAACTCGGCCAGCCACGGGTTCGAGCGCGTTTCCTCGCCACCGCCCTCGTACTCGACCAGACGGCCCGAGGTCAGGATGATCGGGAATTTCTCGTAGACCTTGTTCTCGATGTTGCGCTGCTGCACGGTCTTGTAGAGCGTGGGCAGGCGCCAGAAGGCCATCTTGTCGTCGTGGGTCGGGTACTTGGCGACCATGTCCGGGCGCGTCGAGTACAGCGGCTCGCGGTGTTGCGGGATCGGGTCCGGGAAGTTCCAGACCACGGCCCGCGCGCGGGCATTGCCGAACGGGTGGCAGCCGTGGTTCTTCATCACCACGCGCTGGATGCCGCCCGACAGGTCGGTCTTCCAGTTCTTGCCATCGGCCGCCTTCTTCTCGGCGTCGGTCAGTTCGTCCCACCACCCGAGCTTCTTGAGCAGCACCGCGTCGAATTCCGGATACCCGGTGGTGATGTCCGCGCCCAGCGAGTGCGATCCATCGGCCGCCAGCAGGCTCACGCCATCACGCTCCACACCGAAGTTGGCGCGGAAATTACCGCCGCCGTCCATCACGTTCCTGCTGGTGTCGTAGAGGTTCGGCGAGCCCGGGTGCTTCAGCTCCGGCGTGCCGTAGCAGGGCCATGGCAGGCCGAAGTAATCACCGGTGATGTCATAGCCGGTGACCGGGTCCTTGCCGCCCTTGCAGCGCAACGAGCGCACATCGAACATGTGCATATTGCGCATGTGGGCCTTCAGTCGCTGGGGTGACTGGCCCGTGTAGCCGATGGTCCAGTTGCCGGCGTTGATCTCGCGCAGGATCGATTCGGTCTCGGGCTCCCGCCACGTGCGTCCTGCGCGCTTGACCTCGACCAGCTTGTAGTTCTTCGACAGTTCGTTGGCAAAGCCCAGCTTCTCGGCGAACGCCTGCATGATTGCGTGGTCGGGCATCGACTCGAACAGCGGCTCGATCACCTTTTCGCGCCATTGCAGCGAACGGTTCGACGCCGTGCACGAACCCGAGGTCTCGAACTGGGTGCAGGCCGGCAGCAGGTACACGGCACGGTTCGGGTTGGGGGTATCGCCTTCGGTCGCCGGCATGTTGGCCATGGCGGCCGTAGCCGACGGATACGGGTCGATCACGACAAGCAGGTCGAGCTTGTCGAGCGCGCGCTTCATCTCCAGGCCGCGCGTCTGCGAGTTCGGCGCATGGCCCCAGAAGAACACGCCACGCACGTTGTGGTCCTGGTCAATCAGTTCCGGCTTCTCGGTGACAATGTCGATCCAGCGCGACACCGTGGTGCCGGACTTCTCCATCATCGCCTGCGAGGCGAACTGCTTCTTGATCCATTCGTAGTCCACGCCCCAGACCGTCGCGAAGTGCTTCCACGCGCCGGCAGCCAGGCCGTAGTAGCCCGGCAGCGAATCCGGGTTCGGCCCCACGTCGGTGGCGCCCTGCACGTTGTCGTGGCCACGGAAGATGTTGGCGCCGCCGCCCGACACACCGATGTTGCCGAGCGCCAGTTGCACGATGCACGATGCCCGCACGATGGCGTTGCCGATTGTGTGCTGCGTCTGGCCCATGCACCAGACCAGCGTGGACGGGCGGTTCTTCGCCATCGTCTCGGCCACGTACCGGACTTCGGCCTCGGGCACGCCGCAGACTTCCTCGACCTTGTCCGGCGTCCACTTGGCCAGCACTTCCTCCTTGACCTTGTCCATGCCGTAGACGCGGTCAGCCAGGTACTTCTTGTCTTCCCAGCCGTTCTGGAAGATGTGATACAGCACGCCGAACAGGAACGCGATATCGGTGCCCGAGCGGATGCGGACATAGTGATCGGACTTGGCCGCCGTGCGCGTGTAGCGCGGGTCGACCACGATCACCTTGCAGCCGCTCTCCTTGGCGTGAAGCAGGTGGAGCATCGACACCGGATGCGCCTCGGCCGCATTCGAACCGATATACAGCGCCGCCTTGGCGTTCTGCATGTCGTTGTACGAATTGGTCATCGCACCGTAGCCCCAGGTGTTCGCCACGCCAGCCACGGTGGTCGAATGGCAGATGCGCGCCTGGTGGTCGGTATTGTTGGTGCCGAAGAACGAGACCCACTTGCGCAGCAGGTAGGACTGTTCGTTGCTGTGCTTGGACGAGCCGATGAAGAACAACGAATCCGGTCCGGTTTCCTGGCGGATCTGCTTGAGCTTCGCGCTGATCTCGTCGAGCGCCTGATCCCAGGAAATGCGCTGGTACTTGCCGTTGACCAGCTTCATCGGGTACTTCAGCCGGTATTCGCCGTGACCATGCTCGCGCAGCGCGGCGCCCTTGGCGCAATGCGCGCCCAGGTTGATCGGCGAATCGAACACGGGCTCCTGCCGCACCCACACGCCGTTCTGCACCACCGCGTCGACCGCGCAACCCACCGAGCAGTGGCCGCAGACCGTGCGGCGCACGACGATATCGCCCTTGCCGCCTGCTCCGCTCTTGCCGTCGTCGGCATCGGCGCGACGCATCATCGTCAGTTGCGTGGCAGCCAGCCCCGCGCCAACGCCGATGCCCGAACGCTTGAGGAAGCTGCGGCGGTCCATGGTCGGCATGGCGCCGGCCAGACCTGCGGCAAGGCGCGCGGACAGGCGTCCTGATGACTGGGACTGGGATTGCGAACTGGAATCAGCGAGCCGGCTGCTGAGCCGGCCGGTCTGGCCTTGGTCCGCGCGATGGTTGGCGCCGTCGTTCGCGCCGTTGTTCGCACGTTTGCGGGTCAGGGGGGTCATGGCTTGCCTCGATCAGAGCGGTTGGCGTGTGCGACAACTCGGGCGCGCGCCAGCACGCCCGGGGCAACATGCCTAAACCAGCGTGGTCCGGTAGTACTTGCGGATATGGGCAGAGACCCGGTAGCCATCACTGCCCGGCGCGGGATCGGCGGGCTCGGCCTTGGCGGCGACGGCCTCGGCAAGCGCGGGCTGTCCGCGCGTGGCCACAACGGCGGCGCCGGCTGCGGCAACCACGCCGGCACCCGCCAGAAAGGTGCGACGTGCGACCCGGGGTTGTTTATCTTCCATGAGGACTCCTCGGCTATGCCGTACCGATGGATGATTTATTTATGACGTGTTTTGCATATTCTAGTTGCAACACCACCGAATGACCACGCACGCGGCCGCAAAATCCGTAAATATCGGACAAACCCCGACCTCGCCCCCGCTCAGTGCATCTCGAGCGCGACAGCCTCGACGCTGCAAAACGCGCGTAACAGTCCTGCGGCACTGCGGTAGAAGCGGGCCTGCGGATGGTTCTCGAGTGCGTCGCACAACCGGTCCACCCAAGGCTGCAGATGCCGGGCGAAGAAGCGTTGCTGCTCGCCAAGATTCGACACCGCCAGGTCATCGCCGGCCACGAGATAGCGCATCACCTCGCACAGCGCGGCCACGTGGTCCTCGGTTTCGCTGACGTTATCGTGCCGCGTGAGCCCGTAGCGGGCCAGATCGTCACGCAATGCCACCAATGGCCGCTCGTTGAGAAAGCCGGCCTGATAGAACGAGCCGTAGAGAAAGATCTCCTGCTTGCCGACGCCGACGAACAGCTGCGCGTATTCGTCCGCGGCTTCCGCGGCGGTCGTGATCGATGCTGCGTCGCACAACATATTCCACGCGCGACCAAGCACGGTATCGGCATCTGCACCTGACGCGCGATTGGCAGCGATATGGTGCAACAGCGTCGCATCGGGCGCCTGATAGAACAGCGTGGCCAGCAGACCGTAGAGATCGGCGCGCGCGGTGTCCTCGGGATCGGGCTCGCCGTGCGCCGGCGCCTGGGCGGTAAGCTGAATCGGCTGGAAATCGCTCATATTGTGATGCATCCCTTCCGTTTATCCCTTCTGTAGGGCTCTATGCCGTGCGCTGCCCTATTGCAGCGTCGCGCCCGTGGCGGCGCCGCTATCCTTTTCCACCATGTCGACGACCCGGCAGTCGCTGCACATCTTCAGCCGCTCAGCCGCCGCACCAGCAAACGCCGGATGGCCAGCCAGCCGGACCAGCATGGATTCCACCATCTGCGCCGTGCCAAATGGTTTGCCGCAACGGACGCAATGGAACGGCTGGGTTTCGTTGAGCGTGACGGGCCGGCGCGCGGCATCGCCTGCCAGCAGGCGTGGCACCAGCGTGATCGCGCCCTCGGGGCAAGTCTTCTCGCACAGCCCGCACTGCACGCAGTTGCGCTCGACAAAGGCCAGCACGGGCCGCTCGGCGTTGTCGCGCAGTGCCTGCGTCGGACACGCGCCCACGCAGGCCATGCACAGGGTACAGCGGGCGGTATCGACCTGCACGGCCCCAAGCGGCGCGCCCGCAGGCAGCGCCATCGTTTCGGCGGGCACCGGAGCATTGCGCGCCAGGTGATCCACAACGAAATCCAGGGTTTCGCGCTTGGCCAGCGCGGCGCGGAATCCCGCGACTGGCAGCGGACTCAGCGGTTCGGCCGGCGTGGAAATCGCGCCCAGCCCCACATCGAGCGCGGCAACGTCGCTCGCCTCGATCAGCGCCAGCCGCTGGCCACGATAGCCGAAGCCCTCCAGGATGGCCCGGGCCACAGCCATCTGCTCGAGCAGCGCCGCACGGTATTGCGGCGCTTCGTCGCCAGTCAGCAGCACGGCCACGCCGCCGGCACCCCAGCACAGGGCAGCCAGCCACAACTCGATGCCCGTCGAGGCCGGATGGAATGCCGAAACCGGAATCACGTTCGGCGGCACGCCCCGTGCCCGCCCGGCCCGCGAGGCGCGACCCAGTGCGAGGATGGCCGGCGTACCGTGCTCCGCGCCGTGGATCAGCAATACGGCATCACGGCCGCCGGCACGGCTGTAAGTGGTCACCAGCGTGCGCAGGCGTTCGCCAAACGTCTCCGGGCCAGGGTAGCCATAGCTGATGGCACCGCTCGGGCAAACCGTCGTGCACGCGCCGCAGCCCATGCACAGGTTCGGCGTGACTTCGATACGGCCCTTGCCGTCGCGCCAGTGCGAACTGATCGCCTGCGTCGAACAGATGTCGATGCAAGCCGTGCAGCCCGTCGTCTGGTTGCGGCCGTGGGCGCAGAGGCTTTCCTTGTAGCGGAAGAACTTCGGTTTCTCGAATTCGCCGACCAGCTGTTGCGCGGTCAGCGCCAGCGCGTACTGGCGCGCGACATCTCCACCCGCATGCAGATAGCCTTGCGGCGGCTGATGCATCGCGAAAGCCGGTGAATCGTTGAGATCGAAGACGATGTCGAACCGGCCCGATTCGGTCGCAGCCGGGCGATCGAAATCAATGGCCGCCGCCGCGCCGCACGCTTTCACGCACTCGCGATGATCTCGGCAACGGTCGAGGTCGATCTGGTAGCTGAAGTCGATCGCCTGCTCGGGGCAGGCCGCGATGCAGGCATTGCAGCGCGTGCACAGATCCAGGTCGATCGGATTGCTCTTGCCGGCACCGGTCTCCCAGGTGGCAGTGAACGTGCCCAGCCAGCCAGCCAGCGACGCGAGCCTGCCACTGTGAACCGGCCACGCGCGATCCGCCGGATTCGCGCCGCTGTCCACCACGCCGTCGGCCTGGCCCAGCAGCACGGTCACATCGAGCCCCGCCTCACTGAGGCGACCCGCCCACGGCAGTGCGCGAGCGGCGGGTCCCATGATCAGTACCGTGCCTTCGGAGCGGTAATCGACCGTGGCCACCGGATCGGGATCGGGCAACGCCGCCACCGCAAGCAGCGCGGCGATCTTGGCGTTGGCCGTGGCCGGATCACGCCGCGCCCCGGCCGACCATCCACCGGTCTCGCGAATGTTGACGAAGCGGACCGGCGCGGTCATCACACCTTGCTCACTGGCCGTTTGCGCGGCCACCTCGGTGAACAGCGGGCTTTCCTGCGTGCACGCGACGATCACGTCGTCCGTGCCATCGAGCGCCTTCCGGAAATCGCCGATCTCGCGGCGGCACAGCAGGCGATGCACCTTCAGCGGCGCGGTGCCCTGCGTCGCATCCTGGTTACCGCCACTGGCCTTGGCCAGCGCCGCGCCGTCGAGCGGCATGGTGTCATTGCAATTGCAGATCAGCGTCGGCATTTGGACTTGCGCAGCGGCCGATGCGCGCCTTCTCGTCGCGGAAGGATCATGCGTCGGCGGATTTGTGGGAGTGGCCTATTCTAGGCTCGTGCCGGGTCAGCGGCTACGCGTGTTTGTCCGCAGCAGGATCTTCGTCCGGCCCGGACGAGGCCGTGGGCTCCTCGGCCACTGCTGCCTGCTTTCCCTGCCCGGGTTGCGGTGCCTGCGAAGCCGCCGCGTCATCCACGGCCTTTCCAGCCTCTTCGACTTCCGCGACTTCCGCGACGTCTTCGGCCTCCTCGACCGGATCGAACAGCCCCAGCGTCTCCGACTGCCGCAGCTTGCGCAGGATCTCGGGCGGGATCGGGTCGGGCTTGCTGTAGTCGTCGATGTAAGTGTCCAGACCGTCCATCACGTTGAAGTGCGGATCGGCGAACAAGGTCTTCAATGCCGCACGTTTGACGGACTCGTCGACCCCCTGTGCCACGAAGCGGGCGATGTTGTCGCCCGGGCGCAGCACGGCCACGTCCGCAAGCGTCGGCATCGGTACTGGGGATGCGGCGGGCGTTGGAACAGCCGCTGCCACGTCCGGCGATGTCGCGACGGGGGACGGCAACGCAGCCGGCGCCTGTACCTGTTCCTCCGGCACGGGCTTGCCCTCGCGGACCGCCGCCTTGCGGCGCGACCAGCGGGACAGGAAGGAGCTATCGCCGTCGCTCATCGCCATCCCTCAATAGCGCGCACGTTCTTCGGGCGCCTTGAACGATTCCGGCCGGCGCCGCTTCTTGGGTTCGGGCCGATAGTGCTGGTCCGTGAACGCCTGGAGCCACGCGCGCTGCTCCGGCTCCAGCGGCACGTTCTCGACGTTCTCGCCTGCGTCGAGCCAGCGCCCCGCCTCGTTATACGACAGGCTCACCGTAACCGGCACCGGGCGCGTCTCGCCATCCTCGTCGGGCTCCTCGGCCATGCGCCAGAGCACGAACCAGCATGGCGCGGTGGAGGTCAGGTTCAGGTAGTAGCCCTCACCCTCGTCGCGGTACAGCGTGACCGCATAGCCGGGATGCGCCCAGTGCTCACCGTGCTCGTCCGCGTCGAGCCGCTTCGGCGCCGTGCCGAACTCGCCGAGATCCGGCAGCACGGCATCGAGCTCCCACTTCCAGGGTTGCCAGCGGTTGGTCAGCGCAACACGGCGCATGACCACCGCCATCGTCACCGACGGCCTGCCAGCGGGCAAGGCTTCCGGCTCGGGAACAGCGGGTTGGTCCACGGCGGGCTCCGGTGAAGGTCAGGTGTTCTGAACGACGATGCTCGGGAACTTGTTGCTCATGTCGCGCGTCTTGTCGGCAACCTTGATCGCCACCTTGCGCGCCACTTCGCGGTAGATCGTCGAAATCGGGCTGTCCGGTTCGGCCACGACGGTCGGGCGTCCGGAGTCGGCCTGCTCGCGGATCGACAGGTTCAGCGGCAGGCTGCCCAGGAGGTCCACGCCATACTCGGTGCTCATCCGCTCCGCGCCGCCTTCGCCGAAGATGTGTTCGACATGGCCACAGTTCGGGCAGCAGTAGACCGCCATGTTCTCGACGATGCCGAGAATCGGAATGCCGACCTTTTCGAACATCTTCAGGCCCTTGCGGGCGTCGAGCAGGGCGATGTCCTGCGGGGTCGTCACGATCACGGCGCCCGTGACGGGCACCTTCTGCGACAACGTGAGCTGGATGTCGCCGGTGCCCGGGGGCATGTCGACGATCAGGTAGTCCAGGTCGTGCCAGTTGGTCTGGCGCAGCAGTTGTTCCAGGGCCGACGTGACCATCGGGCCGCGCCATACCATCGGATTATCCTGTTCGATCAGGAAACCGATCGAGTTGGCCTGCAGGCCATGACCCTCCATTGGCTCCATGGTCTGGCCATCGGTCGATTCGGGCCGGCCGTCGATACCCAGCATCATCGGCAGGCTCGGGCCGTAGATATCGGCGTCCAGCATGCCGACGCGCGCGCCTTCGGCGGCCAGCGCCAGCGCCAGGTTCACGGCGGTGGTGGACTTGCCCACCCCGCCCTTGCCAGAGGCCACGGCGATCACATTGCGCACGCCCGGCAGCAACTTGACGCCGCGCTGCACCGCGTGGGCGACAATCTTCATCGACATCGCCACGCTGACATTGGTTACGCCCGGCAGATTGCGCAGCGCGCCGATCACGAGCTTGCGGATGGGCTCGAACTGGCTCTTGCCGGGGTATCCGAGCTCCACTTCCACGGAAACGTCGCCGCCATCGACCCGCACGTTGCGCGCCGAGCGCGTGGACACGAGGTCCTTGCCCGTGTTGGGGTCGATCACGGTCCGCAGGACTTCGGTTACCTGTTCAATGGTGAGACTCAAGACAGACTCCGCTTCTAATATGGATATGTGGGGTTGAGGCACGCAATGCTAACAAAGTCGCCCACACGATATGGTCTTGTGGCCTGCGCCGCCGGGAAACCCCTTTGCCGAGTGCGGAATTACAGACAATTACATCTCTCACAGTCTCGGGCTTGTGCACGCGCCGCCATATGCCTATTGTAGTGCGCCAATCCCGGGATCCCGCGTGCCGACAGGCGGTATGCGGGATCGTCCTGAGTGTTTTTGATTGCATGATGAAAGTTGTACTGCCTGTGCGCGGCATTACGCGCCAGGCGTTAACATGCAGGATGGCTTTGGCAAAACATTTACGGGAATCACCAGAAGGAGAAAGCATGAATTTCAAGCTCGTCACCGTCTCGCTCGTCGCGGCTGCGGCCCTGGCGGGTTGCGCCACCGAACAACAGACCAATACGGCGGTCGGCACCGGAGTCGGTGCGGCGGTAGGCGCGGGGATCGGTAACCTGATCGGCGGCAACACCACTGGCACGCTGGTCGGCGCGGCAGTGGGCGGCGCGCTCGGCGGCGCCACCGGTTACAACTGGAATGCCATCCGCGGCAAGCTGAACAAGGACACCGCGGGCACCGGCACCCAGATCACCGAGCAGCCGGACGGCTCCCTGAAGGTCAACATCCCGAGCCAGGTCACGTTCGACACGGACAGCTCGACGATCAAGCCGTCGTTCCGCAACGTGCTCGACCAGGTGGCCCAGACGCTGGCGCAGCACCAGGACGTGTCGGCCAACGTCGTTGGCCATACGGACAGCACCGGCAACCCGCAATACAACATGCAGCTCTCGCAACGCCGCGCCCAGAGCGTGGCCGGCTACCTGGGTGACCGCGGCGTCGCCCGGACCCGCCTGAGCGCCGAAGGCCGGGGCCAAACCCAGCCCGTCGCGGACAATTCGACCGAGGCTGGCCGTGCCCAAAATCGTCGTGTCGAAATTTTCTTGAAACCAATTTCTGGGTGACCAGTCATAGAGTTCAGGTACCGCTTGCCACCGTTGCTGGCTCGCGATGGGTGGCTGACCTCCCGGGCGGTACCTGATTTCTCCTCCTTTTCCGTTGTGGAAAGCTGCGCCGGTGACTAACCGGCGCTTTTTTTTGCCCGTTTGCCAGGTGAATCAACGGTTTCCTGGCCGTTTTCGGCGATATTCGCCCCAATTCGGCCCAAGTTCACCCCCCGTTCGCGCCCAATCCGCACGCAAACCGCGCACCGACGCGGGGCAATTGCTAAAATAGCGCCTTTACCCCCGTGCCTCCTGCCGGTCACCGCCGGCGCTCCTGGCGCAAAACCCCTCTGAACGGCTCTTTTCATGACCGCACGCCGCATCCTCGTCACTTCCGCCCTGCCATATGCCAACGGCCAGATCCATATCGGCCACCTGGTGGAGTACATCCAGACCGACATCTGGGTGCGCTTCCAGCGCATGATGGGCAACGAGGTCTACTACGTGGGCGCCGATGACACCCACGGCACCCCGGTCATGCTGCGCGCCGAAAAGGAAGGCATCACCCCGAAGCAGCTGATCGACCGCGTCTGGACCGAACACAAGCGCGACTTCGACAACTTCCTGGTGTCGTTCGACAACTACTACAGCACCGACGCCGAAGAAAACCGCCAGCTTTGCGAGAAGATCTACCTGGCCCTGAAGGCCGAGGATCTGATTACCGAGCGCGACGTCGAGCAGTTCTACGACCCGGTCAAGAACATGTTCCTGCCGGACCGCTTCATCAAGGGCGAGTGCCCAAAGTGCGGTGCCAAGGACCAGTACGGCGACTCGTGTGAGGTTTGCGGCACAACCTACGTCCCGACGGATCTGAAAAATCCGTACTCGGTGGTGTCCGGGGCAACGCCGGTGCGCAAGTCGTCGACGCACTTCTTCTTCAAGCTTTCCGACCCGCGCTGCGAAACGTTCCTGCGCGAATGGGTGGCCGATCTGGCCCAGCCGGAAGCCAGCAACAAGATGCAGGAATGGCTGGGCGCCGAAGGCGAAGCCTCGACGCTGTCCGATTGGGACATCTCGCGCGACGCCCCGTACTTCGGCTTCGAGATCCCCGGCGCGCCGGGCAAGTATTTCTACGTGTGGCTCGACGCCCCGATCGGCTACTACGCGAGCTTCAAGAACCTCGCCGAGAAGCGCGGCATCGATTTCGACGCCTGGGTCGGCCCGCACTCGACGGCCGAGCAGTACCACTTCATCGGCAAGGACATCCTGTACTTCCACACGCTGTTCTGGCCGGCGATGCTCCGCTTCTCGGGCTATCGCACCCCGACCAATGTGTTCGCGCACGGCTTCCTGACCGTCGACGGCGCCAAGATGAGCAAGTCGCGTGGCACGTTCATCACCGCGCAGAGCTATACCGATACCGGCATGAACCCGGAATGGCTGCGCTACTACTTCGCCGCCAAGCTCAATGCGAGCATGGAAGACCTGGACCTGAACCTGGACGACTTCGTCGCCCGCGTGAACAGCGACCTGATCGGCAAGTACGTGAACATCGCCAGCCGCGCCGCCGGCTTCCTGGTCAAGCGCTTCGACGGCAAAGTCAACGAGGCCGCGCTGGCCAACCCGCTGCTGGAGCAACTGCGCCAGGCCGCACCGCAACTGGCCCAGTACTATGAAAGCCGCGAGTACAGCAAGGCACTGCGTCTGGTGATGGAACTGACCGACGCGGTCAACGCGTTCGTCGACACCAACAAGCCGTGGGAACTGGCCAAGGACGAAAGCAAGCGCGATGCGCTGCACGCCGCCTGCTCGGTGTCGCTGGAAGCCTTCCGCCTGCTGACGATCTATCTGAAGCCGGTGGTGCCGACCATGGCCGCTGGCGTCGAGCGTTTCCTGAACGTCGATCCGCTCGACTGGCGCGCCATCGACAAGCAGCTTTCGGCCGACCGCCCGGTGCAGCCGTACCAGCACCTGATGACGCGTGTGGATGCCAAACAGATCGATGCACTGCTGGCTGCGAACCGGGACTCGCTGCAGGCTACAGCGCCGGCCGCCGAAGCTGGCGCCGCGGGCGCTTCGGCCATCGAGCCGGTTGCCGACACGATCACGATCGACGACTTCGCGAAGATCGACCTGCGCGTGGCGAAGATCGTGGCGTGCGACAAGGTCGAAGGTTCGAACAAGCTGCTGCAGTTGACGCTGGACCTGGGCGAAGGCAAGACGCGCAACGTGTTCTCGGGCATCCAGTCGGCCTACACGCCCGAGCAACTCGTGGGCAAGCTGACCGTGGTGGTGGCCAACCTGGCCCCGCGCAAGATGAAGTTCGGCATGTCCGAAGGCATGGTCCTGGCTGCATCGGCCGCGGATGAAAAGGCCAACCCGGGTCTGTACATCCTCGAACCGCACAGCGGCGCCGTGCCCGGCATGCGTATCCGCTAACCGGTAGCAACCTCCCGGCCCGCGTGCCGGCGGTCTCCCCGATCGCCGGCACCACCTCCCCCCTCAGACCTGGTTAGCCGCCACCCATCTTCGAAGGATCGTCACTTCGCGACGTCGTGGTAACGATGCCGTCGTTGTTGAAGTGGACGTTGAAGAACGCGCGTTCGGTCGGGTTCTCATACCAGCGGTATCCCCACACCTCTTCCTGCTTCAGCGCGAACGCCTCGACCTTGGTCGGCTTGCCGAGCATCCGCCGGATCTGGTCCTTGTTCATGCCGGGCCGCACCTGCGAGAACGACTCGGCGGACAGCACCTGTTCGATCTTGCGCACGGTACCGTCCGGGCCCGTCGTCACCATCCAGGTGGTGGTGCCTTCCGGGCCACGCGGGTACTCCAACCGGCGTCCGCCGTCTGCCTCTTCCCACACGATCTCGGGCTTGCCGGCCTGACGGCGCACATCTTCCTCGGTGGACTTGCCGATCTCGATGCCCTTGAACAGCAGACTGTCGGGCTTCACGCTGTTCCACGTGCCGCGCGCGGCGTCGCCGGCCTTCTTCATGGCTTCGTCGACCTTCTGCTGGTCGCAACCAAACAGGGCAAGCAGGCTGGCTATCAGTCCCATGGCGGCAAGGCGTCGGCGTGACGCGTCAGTGAGTCGGAGTTTCATGGATGTCATTGCTGGGTAGCGTCGTCCTGGGCTTCGGCGGGCTTGCCCGTATCGGGAGCTGAGGCGGCGGCGGCGGCGGCCGCTGCGGCTGCTGCGGCCGATGCAGCTGCCGCGGATGCTGCATCGGCGGCGCGCCTGCCGGACCCGCCACCGCCGGAGAACAGGTTACCCCAGTTGTTGAAGCGCCGGTTGAACAGCACCGAGAGCCCGTTGATCGAACCGCCCTTGGCAAGCAACGACCATCGTTGCGAGAAGGCCCAGGTCAGCTTGACCACGTTGGATGCCGACGTCAGGCTCTGTTCGTAGCCCACCGATATCTTGTCGGTCACGGCCTTGCCGACGCTCACCACCTGCGTGTCGCTCAGGCCGGCCGTGCTCGGCCCGATCGAGAACTCATCGATGCCGAAGTGCGACACCACGTTTTTGCCGGCCTTGCCGCCAATCATGCCGAGCGCCGCACCGCCGAGCGCCCCGCCGCTCAGTTGCTTCTGCTGGCTCGACCCGGCGCCCTCGGCGCCGTAGCCGAACATCAGCCATGACAACTTGTCCTCGTCAGGCACGTTCGGTTCCGACACCAGCCGCACGCGCGGCAGCCGCACCGTTCCTGTCACCTCGACACCGGCCTCCACCTCCTGGTTGCGGCGCATCGCGCGGATATTCATGCCCGGGTTGTCTACCGCGCCGTTGAAGTTGATATAGCCGTACTCGATTTCCAGCTTGCGGCCGAAGGCCTCGTACGTGCCGGTTACCACGCGAACCGTGCCGGTGGCGCGCATTGGCGTCAGCGGTTCGCTGCGCACGCCAAGCTGGCCGGCGAGCAAAAGGTCGGCGCCGGCGCCACGGAAGCGGAAGTTGTCGCCCAGATCCACGGCAAGATCGATCAGCGGGCTGAAACGACTGGCTGGCTTGGTCTCGGGTGCCTGCGTGGCAGCCGTCTTCACTTCGCGCTGGTCGCGCCTGCGCACCACCACAACATCGTCGCCAAGCACCGGCGCGCCGGCCTTGGGCAGGTCGAACAGGCCTCGGTCGACGCGGAATTTGCCGCGAATCGCGATCTTCCGATTCTCGTTGGCAATGCCGGCTTCGCCGGACACGATCAGCGTGCGCTCAGGGCTGGCGAACAACTGCAGCTTGTCGGCCACGATCTTGGCCGTCAGGTTCGGATCAGCCTCGCCGAGCTTGACCGCGCCTGTCGCCGTCACCGTGCCGTCGCCGCCACGGAAGCGCACCTGCTTGAGTTCCACCGTGTTCTGGTCCAGCGCGATCTGCACCACGCCATCCGTCAGGCGGATGCCCAGGTCGTATAGCGTGACGGCGATGTCGCTGCCATCGACCGTCCCGGTCAGTAACGGACTGCCGACCGAGCCGCCCAGGCGCACCGCGGCGGCGATCTTGCCGTCGTACGCGAACTGCGGTCCGCTCAGGGCCTCCAGCGATTTCAGGCGCGGAATGTCGGCGGTCACCGTGCCGGCCAGCGTGGACGCCGACCCAATCGTCAGCAGACCCTGCTCGCTGATCAGCCCCGCCGACGCATCGACATCGAGCTTGCCGATCCGCTGCGAGGTAGTGCCGCCACGCAGCGTCATGCGATTGCCGGCGAACTCCGCCCGCAGCGCGGTTTCGCCCAGGCCGAGCGTGGCCCAGCCCCGGCCGGCATTGACCGAGACGTCGCCGCTGCGGCGACGGATTTCGGCAAACCCGGTCGCGGTCTCGGCGAGGTTCAGATTCCACTTGCCGTCGAGCACGAGATCCGACCGGATCGGTGGCGGCTCGCCCGTCAGCGCCTGCAACACTTCCAGCACATGGGCCACCTGCACGCCGTCAAGGTTGCCCTGCGTGTGGATGCGCCCGTGATCAAACTCGAATCCGTCGATACTCAGCGTCGAGCGGTCCAGCACCAGCCGGGTCTGGCCGAGTCGGATGTGCTGGTCCGCCACCAGCAACTGCGTCGGCGCGGCCAATCGGAAATTGACGGTGCCGCGTTCCTCGAAGGTGTGGATCGTGCCGTTCCAGCCCTGATCGCCCCGCCACGCGCCCTGCCCGGCCAGTGTCAGTTGCATGGGGTGCTCATGCAGCGAGCCGGCGGCCTTCACGTCGAAGGTGTGATTGACTTGCGTGCCGGAAAGGTTGGCGTCGAGCGTGCGGAGGCTGGCCTGCGGGCCACTGTAGTCACGCGCGCTGAGTTGCGCCGACAGCGTGCCATCGAGCCCACCACGCAGTTCCGCATGGCCGCTGGCGCTCGCCACCTTGTGCGGGCCGATAACCAGCGACTGGGCGCTGTAGTCGCCAACGATCTCGGGGCGCTTGAGCGTGCCCGTGATCTCAGCATCAAGCTTCGCCCGGCCCGCCACACCGAACTTGAGCCGATCGAGTTGCGGCGCGTCGACGTTGACCTTGAGCCGGTCTCCGCGCGCGCCAAAGCTGCCACTCAGGTTGACCTGGTTGCCGGCCATCAGCAGCGACGCCTCGCTGGGCAACAGGCGCTCGCCTTCGAGCCGCACCTTGCCGCTGCCGGTCATCGGCAGGCCCGCGTACTCGCTCTCCTTGAGCGCGAAATCGACCGCCACGCGCAGCACCTTCGCCAGCGATCCGGTCGTCGAGAAATCTGCATTGATGCGCCCGGGCGCCACCTTGGCCAGCCGCGCGGGGTCGAAATCGGCCAGCTTGCCCTTGAAGCTGAACACCTGCTCGTCCTTGAGACCAAGCTTGCCGTCGGCGGTCAGCGTTCCGCTGCCGAGCCCGGCCCGCAGTGTGGATAGCGTCACCGCATCCTTGTCGACGCTCGCGTTGGCAAAGAGCTTGATGTCACCGCCCGACACATCCAGGGCCACGCTCTGGCGTCCCGGTTCGAGGCGCAGGCTCACGGGGCCGGACAGACGCGTCGGCATCAGGCTCGTGTAGAGCGCGGCCACGTCGAGCCGGCGCACATCGAGGTCGAAGCCGCCGCGCCCATCATGCAACGATCCCTTGCCGACGATCTCGGCGTTGCCCAGCAGCGCGATACGAAGGTCGCTCAGAATCTGCGTCGCCTCGCTGAGTTCGACGCGGGCCTGCACGCTCTGGACAGGCAGGCGTTCCTTGTCGAGCGGCCCGGGTTCGAGGTTGTTCACGGTCACTTCGCCCGCCACGGTCAGCGGCGCGGTCGCGCTTGCCGTGGGCTTCGCGGACGCGCCGCTGGCTGGTGGCGCTGAAGCAGAAGCAGAAGCAGATGCAGATGCAGAAGCAGATGCAGATGCAGAAGCAGAAGCAGAAGCAGAAGCAGAAGCAGGGGCAGAAGCAGAAGCAGGGGCAGAAGCAGGGGCAGAAGCAGGGGCAGAAGCTGAAGCACGGGCGGAAGCAGGCGCGGCTGGCGCTGACGCGGAAGCGGCCGGCGCCACCGGACGCAGGTCCGCATGGACACTCAGATTCGCCTGCGGCGCGGTCGCGCTGAACAGCCGTGGATTGATGCGCTCGCCATCCACCATCAGATGCGTAAATGGCACCTCGCCAAACGGCGTCACATCGGCACTGGCACGGGCACGAATCCGGTCGCCGTTAGCTTCGACCTGCGCGTGCAGCGTCTCCAACGAGCCATCGACACGCGCGGTCATCTCATACGACTCATCCTGCCAGCGGCCCTCCGCCAACGCCTCGACGGTCAGCGCGAACGGCTTGCGGCCGGCGATCTGACCGTTCGCCTGCAACTTGCCGTAGGGTGTGACCAGTCGATCGATCACGATGCGGTGACGCTGCCCGTCCGAATGCACCGCGCCCGACAAGCCCGACAGCACCAGCGGACTCGACGTAGCGGGCGGGCCCTGCAGCAGCGACAGTTCGCCCAGCGTAAGGGTGTCGATATCGATCGCAAGCGGCAACTCGAGCGTCGCCGGCATTTGCGCGGGCGGCGTGTTGGGTTCGGAAGCCGGCAGTCGGGCGTCGATCTTGCCCACGCGCAGCCATTCCACATGCAGCCGCATCGGCGACCATGTCATCTTCCATTTGCTGTCGATACGGTCGATCGCGACGCGCGTGTCGCCGCTGGCGTACACCACGTCATGCAGACGCAGCCCGCTCGCCACGGTGCCGCCATCGAACTGCCCGGTCAGCATTCCAGCCGACAGCCGCGTGGCCAGCCCCCAGAGATGGCGCGTGCCGGCTTCGTTATGCAGCGCGAACACGGCCGTGCCGATAACCGCGATCACCAGGAACACCAGCAAACCGACGATCCATGCCAGCACACGCCACACGCGGCGGCGAGGACGTGGTGGGCGCGGCGCATTCGGCGTCTCGCGCGGGACGGAGGGCATGTCCGGGATACTCATCAGAACGCCACTCCCAATGAGATATGCGGACGGAACTGCTTCTGCTGGATGCCGTAGCCGACATCGAGCTGCACCGGGCCCACCGGGCTGCGCCAGCGCGCGCCCACGCCGACGCCGTTATAGATCGTGACGCCCTTGATGCTGTTCGACGCTGTACCCGCGTCCCAGAACACGGCGAAACCCCAGTCCGGCTTGAACCAGTGCTGGTATTCGAGACTGCCGGTGCCCAGGTAGCGCGCCGGCACCACGGCGGCGCCCTCGGGCGTGCCGATCGACTGGAAGCTGTAGCCGCGGATCGAGTCGGTACCACCGGCCCGGAACCGCAGCGACGCCGGCACCTGCGCCGGATCGGCCTTGGTCAGATCCGCGCCGAGTTCCAGACGGGCCACGAACAGGTCGCGGTTGCCGACGGGCATGTACTGCCGGATACGGCCATAGAGACGCAGGAACGTGGCATCGCTCAGGAAGCCCTTGCCCGCCACGCCGATCTGCGTGCTGATCACGTTGCCCCGGCGCGGAAACACGGGGTTGTCCACATCGCGGCGCGTCCAGGCGAACGCCGGCACCAGTGCCTTGGAGATCTGGGCCGGTTCCCCGAACGGCAACAGGTTGTCGTAGTAGAAATCCAGCGAGAACGTGGTGTCGTACTTGTCGCGCGAGCGCGAGCGCTTCAGACCCGCGCGCCAGCTCGTCAGATCGGTGCTTTCGACGTCGATCGTGCGTTCGTAGCTGCCGTAGATGCTGTTGCGGAAGGTACGCGTGTCCGGCGGCATCGCCGTTTCCAGATAGGCGTACTGGCGCTTCTGTTCGATGCTGAGCTGGGAGTCGAACACCCACGCGCGATTGAACAGGTTGTAATAGGAGTACCGCCCGCTCACCTGCGCACCAGTGTCGGTCGTGTAACCGACGCCGGTATTGAGGCGATGCAGCGGTTGCTCGCGCACCCGCACTCGGACCGGGGTCGTGATGGTATCGGGCTGCGTGGCCTTGGTGGTCTTGGTGGTCGTCGTCGCGCCATCGGCCTCGGTCGCGGCATCGGAGGCAGTCCCTGCTTCGCCCTTGGCCTCGGCCTCGGCCGGCTCCACCAGGTCGACCTGCACGTTCGAGAAATAAGGCTGGTTCTGGACCGCACGCTGCAGTTCGAGCAGCCGCTCCACGCGATATGGCTCACCAACGTTCAGCGGGTTCACGTTGCGGACGATCTGCTCCGGATAGCGCCGTGTGCCCTCGACCACCAGCGGCCCGAGGATATAGGCCGGCCCGCTCTCATACCGGGCGGACAGATCGGCGGCCTGTTCGTCGGGTTCGACCCGCGCGCGCGACGCGGCCAGCTTCGCGCCGTAGTAGCTGCGGCTCTGCAGCGTCACGAGCGCGTCTTCCTTGGCCTTGTCCCAGGCGGACTGCCGGAATGGTTCGCCAACGGGCAATCCCCACTTGGCGCGCATCTGCTCCACCTGCTCCGGCGACTGCGTGGCGGCCGGGCCGGTCACCTGCACGTCCACGGCGCGGATCAGCGTGCGCGCGCCGGGATCGACCGAAATGTGGACCACCCGTTTGTCGCCCTCGCCTTCCACGGTGGCCTTGGTCACCGGATCGAACCAGCCCTCGGTGGACGCGAACTGGCGCACCTGGTCATCCACGGTCTCCACCATGTACTGGAACTGGTCGTCGGAAATGTCGGTGCGTTCGGTGTAGCGGGCCAGATCGAGGTGTTCCTGCAGGATGCCCTTGAGCGCATCCGGCGCGTCGATCTCCACCTTGTAGGCCGCCTTGGCGGCATGGCCCAGGGGCGCGTTCAGCGCCAGCAGGAGCGTCAGGACGAGCCCGGCCAGACGCGCAACCCGCCCGGCACTCCGGTGGCTAGTCGGCGTCCTGCCAGCAGCGACCATTCCGGCCAGGTGGCCCAAGTCGATCCTCATCCTGTCGGTGTCTACCCGCAAAGTCGCTATTTGACCACACCGTCGCAAGGGCCACGTCAGTCCGACACCAAATTTCAAAATTCTTTTAGCGGCTTCCAATACGGTAAAATCCAGCCCCAACATCCCTAACGCCGCCCAAAGGGCACAAGGTTTCACCATGGCCATGTACGAATCGGATATCACCCAGTTCCTGAAGACGCTCAAGCAGGAGCGTCCGTCGCTGGACACTGAACAGCGCGAAGGCCGCGCCCTGCTGTGGGACAAGGCCCCGATCGACCTGGAGGAGCGCGCTCGCGCCGACGCGTCGCGCGTGGCCCAGAAGCCGTACGTGTACGCCTCCGAGAACTGATCCCCCCGCCGGGATGCCCCCGATGCACCCAAGCGATCCGCGGGAACAGGCCGCGCAGGAAAAGCTGAGCCTGCCGGTCGAACTGCCCAGCGTGGCTGGTGACGGTTCCGCCACCAGCGCCGCCGACATGGTCGACGGCCTGGCGTTCGCGCGCCTGTACGGCGAGCCGCTGTTCAAGCTGCCGCAGGACCTGTACATCCCGCCGGACGCGCTCGAGGTGTTCCTGGAGGCCTTCGAAGGCCCGCTGGACCTGCTGCTGTACCTGATCCGCAAGCAGAACTTCAACGTGCTGGACATCCCGATGGCCCAGGTGACGCGTCAGTATCTCTCGTACATCGAGCAGATCCGCAAGCGCAATCTGGAACTGGCCGCCGAGTACCTGCTGATGGCAGCGATGCTCATCGAGATCAAGTCCCGCATGCTGCTGCCGGTGAAGAAGGCCGACAGCGACGAGGAAGCCGAGGATCCGCGTGCGGAACTGGTGCGGCGCCTGCTGGAATACGAGCAGATGAAGCTGGCCGCCCAGCGCCTGGACACGGTGCCGCAGCTTGGCCGTGACTTCCTGCGCTCGCAGGTATTCATCGAGCAAAGCCTGGCGCCCCGCTTCCCCGACGTGGAAACGGTGGATCTGCAGTCCGCCTGGGCCGACGTGCTCAGGCGCGCCAAGCTGAATCAGCACCACAAGATCTCGCGCGAGGAACTGTCCGTGCGCGAGCACATGAGCCAGATTCTGCGCCGGCTGCAGCACGCCCGGTTCATGGAATTCAGCGAACTGTTCGAGGACGCGATCCGGTCCGGCAAGGGCGTGCCCGTGGTGGTGGTGAACTTCATCGCCATGCTCGAGCTCTCGCGCGAAGCGCTGATCGAGATCACGCAGGCCGAGCCGTTCGCGCCAGTCTATGTGCGATTGGCGTACACGCCCGCGTAGACTTACCCGGATATCGGACAATACGAAGGGCGTCGCGCGGCCTGAAGCCGCGATGATGCTCTACAATCCGCCGACAGCCCGGCCGACGTCTGCCATGAGAGCCAGGCACGGGTGAAGTCCGACTTCGGGACGCTCCCCTACCACGACCGCACACGACATTCATGAAAGTCATCTCCTCCATCCAGGCGCTGCGGGACCAATTGCGCGGACAGAACCGCGTCGCTTTCGTCCCGACCATGGGTAACCTGCACGAAGGCCATCTGTCGCTGATGCGGCTGGCCCGCCAGCATGGAGACCCCGTGGTGGCGTCGATCTTCGTCAACCGCCTGCAGTTCGGCCCGAACGAGGACTTCGACAAATACCCGCGCACGCTGCAGGACGACATCGAGAAGCTGCAGAGCGAAGGCGTCTACGTGCTGTTCGCGCCGACCGAGTCGGACATGTACCCGGTGCCGCAGGAATACCGCGTGGACCCGCCGCATGACCTGGGTGACATCCTCGAAGGTGAATTCCGCCCGGGCTTCTTCAAGGGCGTCTGCACGGTGGTGATGAAGCTGTTCTGCTGCGTGCAGCCGCGCGTGGCCGTGTTCGGCAAGAAGGACTACCAGCAGTTGATGATCGTGCGCCGCATGGCCAAGCAGTTCGCGCTGCCGGTGGACATCATTCCGGCCGAAACCATCCGGGCCGAGGATGGGCTGGCCCTCTCGTCGCGCAACCGCTACCTCGGCGAGGCCGAGCGCGCCGAGGCGCCGGTGCTCTACAAGACGCTGCACGAAGTGCGGGACACCGTGCTTGGCGGCGATAGTGTGGACCTGCTGGCCGTCGAGGCCGACGCACTGGCCCGCCTGCAGGCCCGTGGCTGGAAACCCGACTATGTGTCGATTCGCAAGCAGGACAACCTGCAGCCCCCGACCCGCGAGGAATTCGCGGCCGGCGCCCCGCTGGTGGTGCTGACGGCGGCCAAGCTCGGCGCTACCCGGTTGATCGACAACCTGGAGATCTGAGCGCGAATCTGAACGCAAGAGCGATCCGACCCCGCAATAAGAAAAGCCTGCGCACTTGCCGCAGGCTTTTTTGTTTCTTGAGCGGCTGAACCCTCAGGCCTGCCGCAGCCGTTCGCGCTCCAGATGCCGGCGATGGCCGCTGCGGCGCTTCCACCAGATCAGCACGCCGGTCACTGCGAATGCCAGCGGCACCAGACCGAACACGGTGATGAACGCGCGCCCCCACGAGCCAAACGCCTCGCCCGTGTGCAGCGGGAACAGCCAGTTGATGATGGTATCGCCAGATGCGGCGTTGCGCGGGTCACGCACGGCCAGCGGGCGGCCGGTGTAGGCGTCGAGCCAGAGCCGCGTGGCCCCGGTATCGGCGCGTACCTCGCCTTCCTGGCGCAGGCGTACCTCATAGGCGTCGCCGGGCTTGCGCGGCAAGCTGATGCGCGTCACTGCCGCGTCCGGGAACTGCTTCTGCGCCGCTGTCATCGCCTGAGCCGGCGTGATGGCATGCGTGCCCTCGGGGGCCGGATCCGAAACCGGCTTGATCTGCGGGCTCAGCGTCGCAACGCTGGCGATAATCGGCGTGACCCACTTCGGCAGGTTCAGGTACCAGCCGGAAAACGCGATGGTCGCCAGGATCGGCGCTACAAAGATCCCGCCCGCACGATGGCTCGTGTAGATGAACCGCGACCACGAGCCGCCATGCGTGATGCGCACCGACTGCTTCAGCGAGCGCCACTTGAACTTGGGCCACCACAGCACCACGCCCAGCAGCACGCTGATGAACAGCATCATGCCGGTCACGCCGGTGATCGTCTTGCCCGTATCGCCGGACAGCAGGTAGCGGTGGAGATGGAAGACCGTCGGCATCAGCGCCTGCCGCGACAGCCCCGGCACGCCCCACAGTCGCTCGCCCTTTACGGCCAGCGTGATCGGGTCGATCATCACCTGGCGGAAACGTCCGGGGCCGGCCTCGGGCCCCTTTATCGGGTAGTACGCCACGAACACGTCGTGCTCGTCGGTGGGCAACATCAGGAGGTTGGGCTTGCCGAAGTGCGGATCGGCCATCAGCTTCGCGGTCACGGACTCCACCGTGGCGGCCCCCACCGGGATGCGTGTGGCGGAAACGGCCTGCAGCAGGTCCGGATTCAGCCACTTGTCGATCTCGTCACGCCATGAGATGGCGGTGCCGGTCAGGCCCATCAGGATGAAGAGCACGCCAAAGACCAGGCCAATATATAGGTGCAGTTTTACGAAAAACGTGCGCAAACGACCGGAGAGCATTGTAGGATTTGTAGATGCTTGTACGAGGCGCGCAAGGCACTTCAGAAAACAATCCGAATGCCGCCTGGCGCAAGCCTTCGCAAACGCAAATGCGAAAGATTCGCGATTCTAGCAGCGCAAACCCGTCACCGCCCCATGACGCCCAGTTCCATGCCCCACCAGATCGAACTTGTTCAGGCGACGCCAGCCGACGTAGCGCTGATTGCCACCATGCACGCCGAGAGCTGGCGCGACACCTACGCCGGCCTGATACCCGCCGAGTATCTCGAACAGCACACGCCAGCGGAGCGCCTCGCCACCTGGCGCGCGCGGCTCGTAGACGGCGCGGAGGCTCCGCTGGAGGTCAATATCCTGCGTGTGGATGGTCAGGCCGCCGGTTTCGCGTGTCTGATGCCGCTGGCGGAGCCGGGCTACGGCATTTATCTGGATAACCTGCATGTGCGCAAAACGTATCACGGACACGGCTACGGCAAGCTGCTGCTGGCGCATTGGGCCGAATACACGGCGCGCCGGTGGCCCGGCAAGCCGCTGTTCCTGTACGTGCTGGATGGCAACACATCGGCGCGGGAGTTCTACCGGCGCCTGGGAGGTGTGGAGTCGGACAGTTTCGACGACCCCTTTCCGGGGACCGACATCATGGTAACGATCCGCCGCGTGACCTGGAACGACGTGCCAGTACTGGTCAGCCGACTGCAGCCGGCCCCTCGGTAACGACGCCACCCTTGCCGTCGAGCCAGCGCAGGATCGGCTGCCATTGTTCCCAGTCACGCGCCACGCGCGACGGCGCCACGTCCCACAGCGTCAGGCCGTGCGCGGCAAGCTGGACGTAGTTCTGCGTATCGCGCAGATAGCCAAGCACCGGCAGGCCCAAGCCTTCGACAAAGCGCTGGAGCTGCTCGGCTGCGCGGGTGCGCATGTCCACGCGCATACCGATCACACCCACCGGCACCTCGCCGTGCCGCACGCGCTTGTCACCGGCCAGCTTGGCCAGGAAGTCCTGCGTGGCCAGGATGTCGAACATGGACGGCTGCAGGGGAACCACCACGCGGTGCGCCAGTTTCATGACATCGGCGTAGCGCCAGCCATGCAGGCCGGCGGGCGTGTCCAGCACCACGTGCGTGGTGCCCTTCGGCGGGCGGGCGATATTGTCGGCGTCGATGTCCCAGGTCGAAATCGGCGGTGCCGATTCGGGCCGCAGGTTCAGCCAGGCGCGTGACGACTGCTGACGATCGGTATCGCCCAGCATCACGGCGTGCCCATTGCGGGCGAAGTATCCGGCAAGGTTGGTGGCCAGCGTGGTCTTGCCCACACCCCCCTTTGGATTGGCGATCACGACTACCGGCATGAAAGTCCTCCAATGTCCGATTGGGTGCCATGAACGACAACGAGACTCTCGACTTCATCGGGCGCACGGCGTCATGGCAGGCCGTCCCGACTCTCCGACAACTCCGCAAGTGTAGCGTGCCGCCCGGGCTAACGACCCAGCGGCGCGAACAGCGCTCCCAGATCGAGATTGGCGGCCAGGCTGTCGGCCAGCCTGTCCAGCGACGCCTCGCGCAGCGCATCGAGGTCGACACCTTCGGCCTGACCGAGCCCGGCCCAGCGCAGCAGCGCGCCGCACGCGGCGGGATCGTCGAACAGGCCGTGGACGTAGGTCGCCAGTACCTGACCGTCGTCGGATCGGGCGCCGTCCGGCTTGTCGCCCTCTAGCCACAGCGCTGGCCGGGCCAGCGCCGGGCCTTCGGTAACCCCGAGGTGAATCTCGTAGCCGCGCACCGTGGCGTCATTGCCATCGGCAAGCCGCCCCGCCACGCGCCGTAACTGCTTTTCTGGCGCCAGCGTCGTTTCGAAATCGAGCAGCGCGAGGCCGTCGCTCGTGCCAGCGGGCCCCTCCCGTCCATCAGGGTCGTGAATGCTCCGGCCCAGCATTTGCATGCCACCACAGATGCCGATCAGCTTGCCGCCATAGCGCAGGTGCCGCCGCAACGCGCGATCCCAGCCATTGGCGCGCAGGAAGGCCAGATCCGCGCGCACGCTCTTGCTGCCCGGCAGGATCACGAGATCCGCAGGCGGAATCGGCATCCCCGGGCCGATGAACTGGAGATCGACGCCCGGGTGGGCTCGCAGCGCGTCAAAATCTGTATGGTTCGAAATCCGCGGCAGCACCGGGACAATCACACGAAGCACTTCGCTCCCGCCCGCCTGCCCGGCCACCTGGGCGCTGACGATCGCATCCTCGGCATCGAGGTGCAGGCCATGCAGATACGGCAGCACTCCGAACACGGGTTTGCCGGTTCGCGCCGTGAGCCAGTCCAGCCCGGGTTCGAGCAGCGCGATATCGCCACGGAAGCGGTTGATGATGAAACCGGTCACGCGTGCACGCTCTGTCTCGGACAGGCAATCGAGCGTGCCGACCAGGTGCGCGAACACGCCGCCCCGGTCGATATCGGCCACGATCACCACCGGGCAGTCGACGCGCTCCGCGAACCCCATGTTGGCGATATCGCGATCGCGCAGGTTCACTTCCGCCGGACTGCCCGCGCCCTCCACCAGCACCACGTCGTACGCCTGCGCCAGCCGCTCATGGCTTTCCAGCACAGCGGCCATCGCCCGTGGCTTGTAGTCGTGATAGGCACGCGCGTCCAGATCCATGCGCGCGCGGCCATGGATGATGACCTGCGCGCCGGTATCGCTGCTGGGTTTGAGCAGGACGGGATTCATGTCGGTATGGGGCGCCAGTCCGGCAGCCTGCGCCTGCAGCGCCTGCGCGCGGCCGATTTCGCCGCCATCGACGGTCACCGCGCTGTTCAGCGCCATGTTCTGCGGCTTGAACGGCGCCACCGGCACTCCGGCCCGCGCCAGCACGCGGCACAGGCCGGCCACGACGGTGCTCTTGCCCGCGTCGGAAGTGGTGCCCTGGATCATCAGGGTGCCGTGCAGGGCACGCCCAGCCGGGAGGAAATCGGTTCGGGAAGCAGGTTCGTCGCGCATCGCGCGATTATCGCAGCATCGTCCTGGCGCGCGGGAGGTCTGGCGCACCAGTCTGCAAGATCGATGCGGACGGCTACAATACGTCGCATGAAGACCAAGGCCATCGCCCAGGCACTCAACATCTCGCCCTCCGCCGAACCAGCATCGGCGGGCGCCACCGTGGCCGGCGAGCCGGAAGCCCAGCCCACCCATGAGCCGCACGCGAGCATGTCGATGCCGCGCCAGTTGACACTCGTGATCGGCGGCGCGCGATCGGGCAAGAGCCATTTCGCGGAGCAGCTCGCCACGGACCATGCGGCACTGACGCGTGGCCCGGTCACCTATATCGCCACGGCGCGCCACGATGTCGATTCCACCGACGAAGAGATGGAATTGCGCATAGCGCTGCATCGCGCGCGACGGCCGGCTGACTGGACCCTCGTGGAAGAACCGGTGCATCTGGCCGACGCGCTCTACGGCCATGCCCGTCACGACGGCTGCATTCTGGTGGACTGCGTGACGCTGTGGCTCAACAACCTGATCTTCAGCGAAAGCCGCGACTATCCCGAGCACGGTGTCATCACGCCGCCACCGGCCTTCACCGAGGAGATCGACGCGCTGATGACCGCGCTGCCGATGCTGCCGGGGCACGTGATCCTCGTTACCAACGAAATCGGCTTCGGCGTGGTGCCGATGGGCGCCATCACGCGCTTCTATGTCGACGAGCTTGGCCGCCTGAACCAGAAGCTCGCCGCAGCCGCCGATCGCGTGCGTCTGCTTGTGGCCGGCATTCCCGTCGCCGTCAAGGACGCGCCCATCGCATGATCATGCTGTCCTGGCCGGCCTGCGTGGCGGCTGCGATCGCCGGCGTTCTGCTGGATCGCTGGCTGGGCGAGCCGCGCCGCTGGCATCCGCTGGTCGGCTTTGGCCGCTTGGCCACGGCGGTCGCCAATCGCCTCAATCGTCCCGAACGTGGCGCGCTACGCCAGCGCGTGGCGGGCCTGTTTGCGTGGGCGGTGGTCGTGCTCGTGCCGGCCGCCATCGCGACGTTGCTGATCTCATTGGCGCAGGCTGTGCATCCCGCGCTGGCCTGGGTGCTCCATGCAGTGGCGCTCTATGCGGCGCTTGGCGCCCGCAGCCTCTCTCAACACATCGCTCCGATCGCCGACGCCCTGACACGCGGCGATCTGTCCGCCGCGCGCCGGCTTACCTCATGCATCGTCTCGCGTGACACCGAGGACGCCGACGCCGAGGCGCTGGCCCGCGCCGCGTGCGAATCGGCGCTGGAGAACGGCAACGATGCGATCTTCGGCGCGCTGTTCTGGTTCCTGATCGGCGGCGCGCCGGCCGTGATCGTGTTCCGTCTGGCTAATACGCTGGACGCGATGTGGGGCTATCGCACGCCACGCTGGCTGATGTTCGGCTGGGCGGCGGCACGCATCGACGACGTACTCAATTTCGTTCCGGCGCGACTGACCGCGCTTTCCTACGCATCGCTCGGCGCAACGACGCAGGCGCTGCGCTGCTGGCGCACCCAGGCACGCGCGTGGTCGAGCCCCAATGCCGGTCCGGTAATGGCAGCCGGCGCGGGCGCCGTGG